>CANRMM010000024.1 GCA_947631745.1 uncultured Clostridia bacterium | reverse complement strand
GAAACATAAATACATTATATCACCAAACTTATTTCAGTTTTTATAAATTAACCGGAATTTCAAATGATAATTTACAGAAAACAAAGAAATATAGCATAAGCCTTGATTTTTCCTTAAAATTATGGTAAACTATATATAGTTTTTAAATAATGAAATGATAGGAGAAAGAGAAAATGGGAATTCCAATTTTAAATATATTAAAAATGTCAAGAGCAGATGAAGGAACATTAGATAATGATGTAGAAAATGTAAAATTACCAGAGGAACTACAAGTCTCTCAAGAGAACATAGATAAAAAAGTTGATGAGTATTCTACATCAAGTAAAGCAGGAGGAAAGAAGCTAGACATTAAAGTAAAAGAAAATGACTTAAATAAAATTCAAAAAAATAACGAGAAAAAAATAGAAACAAAACAAAAAGAAGAAAACGATAAAGGCATAGAAAGAGAATAAATTAATTTAGATATTGACAAAATGCAATTCTAAGATTATAATAGACATTGCATTTTGTTTTTGATATGGCGAGGTAGCTCAGTTGGCTAGAGCAACTGGTTCATACCCAGTGGGTCGAGAGTTCGAATCTCCCCCTCGCTACCAATAACATATCTGTTCAAACTAATAAAATAGACTAATACCATTCTGAAAAGGATGGTATTTTTTAGTTTTATTTTCAATATGTACTACGTCATCCTAGAGTTTTGTGCCACTGACCAAAACTCATAGGGGGTTAGGACTTGTGTTAAGGTCCTAAAATTTTAAAAAAACAATGGAAAAATAATTGACTTTATCAAACAATTGTTTTATAATGATGCTTGAATAATTAAAATAATATATTAAGAAATGGAGATGGTATTATGAATGAGTTAGACAAAACAAATAAGTTATTTGAAGATATTAAACATGTTGATGAAAATGGTGTTGAATTTTGGTATGCTAGAGAATTACAAATTGTACTAGATTACAAAGAATGGAGAAAATTTGAAGGTGTAATAGAAAAAGCTAAGTTAGCTTGTCAAAATAGTGATATAAATGTGTTTGAACATTTTGTCGATGCCGACAAGTTGTCAAAACGTGCTAATAATGCGGAGGTTAGAATAAATGACTATAAACTTTCTCGTTATGCATGTTATTTAATCGCTCAAAATGGGGATTCTAGAAAAAAGGTAATTGCTCTTGCTCAAACATATTTTGCAGTTCAAACAAGAAAACAAGAAATAAATGAAAAAGAATATACTATGCTAACAGAAGATGAAAAGAGATTTTATCAAAGAGATTTAACAAGAAAAGGAAACTATTCACTTAATCAAACTGCAAAAAAAGCAGGAGTAAAAAATTTTGATAAGTTCCATAATAGCGGTTATAAAGGCTTATATAATGGTGAAACAGCGGATGATATTGCAAAAAGGAAAGGATTAAGATATAGGGAAGATATTTTAGACAATATGGGAAGTGATGAACTTATTGCTAATTTATTTAGAATTTCTCAAACAGAACAAAAATTAAAAAGAGATAATGTAGATACAGAAAAGAAAGCTTGTAATACTCATAATAAAATTGGAAAAATAGTTAGAAAAGCTATTAAAGAAGCTGGTGGAACTATGCCAGAAGAATTACCTACACCTCAAAAAAGTTTAAAGCAATTAGAAAAAGAAAATAATAAATCAATAAAAAAATAAAGAAGAAAACCAATATTTTAGATTTTCTCCTTATACTAATGACAAACATAGCATAAATGCTATGGACACTAATGTTTTCTTAATTCAATTATAAATCATTTAATGACAGAAAGTCAAAAATTCAAAATTTTTACTAAGAATCTCTTCTATCAGAGCGATTAGAATCATTACGAGAAGTAGAATTACATAATTTATCATATTCTTTACATTTAATTTTATATTCCAATTGTTGAGTCATATAGCGATAATACATATATGCTTGCTCATATTGCACCATAGGATTAAACATTCCATTATCAGCCATATTAGGGTCAAAATTAGCATCATATCCACCATAAGGAGGAAAACCATAAAAACCATTCATATCCATATTTCTATCCATAGAAACCTCCACTTGTTTAAATTTATTTTTTATATACATATTCTAAAAAGAAAAATATATGCAAAAATGTTTTAACTTTTCATTTTTCGAGCTTGATAAGACTTACTTTTATCAGAATGAGAAAAAGCAATACAAACTATGAATAAGAGAACAAAAAATAGACAAATATAAGGATTTAAGCCGAAAAATTGAATAGGATAAACAACGGCATCAGCAATAGGAGCAAAAACAGGATGAATATCTAAGTTCAAAAAAGGTAGGAACTGTAAAGCTAAAAAAGTATAAAAAGCAGCTAATACCCCTTGCAATAATTTCCCTATAATATATTTTTTCATAGATAAATCTGTCTTAGAAATCATACTAAACACTTGAAACAAAACAGAAATACCGCCAAAACCAAGTAAAAAAGCACATAGAATAACATTTTGAGAAATTGCTTTCATTGGAATATGAGAAACCATATTAACACCATTTGTTAATTCAATCATACCTGAAAGAATAGGCTTTGCAAAATCTCCAGAAAAACCAAATAAACGTAATATAAAATAAAAGAACTGACTAAGAAAATCCAATATGTGGCATTGATTTAGAATAGAGAGAAAAACAGAGAACATAACAACAAAGCCACCTATTAACAAAATAGTAGAAGTAGCATTTTGAATACTATTACCTAAAACACTTCCTAAATTTTTTAGAGAAACAGTAGATGTGGAAGAATTCACATAATTTGTGGATAAGTTAGGTAATTTTTCATATTTTTTTGCAAATAATCTACTCAAAACAATACCAACAGTAATACTTGCTAAAATATGAGTGCATAATAATAAAATTCCTGTCTTTGTGTCACCAAAAAGAGAAATACCTACAAAACTAATAATAAACAAAGGACCAGAATTATTTGTAAAAGCAAGCATTCGCTCACCTTCATCTTTTGTACAAATACCTTGCTCACGCATACTTGCTACAATTCTTCCACCAGTAGGATAACCACTTATAAAACCTAAAATAAAAGCAAATGCACATTCACCAGGAACACGAAATAAAGGTCTCATCAGTTTATCAAAGAATCTTCCTACATAATAAATTAAGTTAGTATGAGATAACAGTTCTGTCATAACGAAAAAAGGAAACAAAGATGGTACTACATGATTTGCCCATAAAGTAAGTCCATCTTTAGCAGCAATTAAATTTGTTTTAGAAAAAATAAGCATACAAATAATTAGTAAAACAAAAATAAAAGGCAAAATATTTCTTCTCAAAGATATAAACCAAAATTTCATAGAAACACTCCTTTTGCTAAAGAATATGAAAAGATATGCATAATTATTCAAACTAAGGAAAAAATAAATAATAAAAACAGAAGGGAGATTTGAAAGAAAATTTCTATAAAGAAATGCTTTCAAAATTAAGATGAAAGAATTTATACCAAAAGCAATTTATTATGAAGAAAAAGCAAAAGAATATCCATTGGGAAAAGAATTATTAGAAAAATATGAAGCACAGGGAATACCAGAATATACAATAGAAAACCATAATAATATAGAAGAAATGCGTACAAAGCAAAATAAAGAATTTCCAAACATGAAGCAAAATTTAATTATAGGAATAAGAAAAACAAATAAATTTGTACCAAATCATAAAATATCAGATTACTTAGTACCATATACTTCATCAGGCTGTACAGCAATGTGCCTATATTGCTATTTAGTATGCAATTATAATAAATGTGCTTATTTAAGACTTTTTGTAAATCGAGAAGAAATGTTAGACAGAATCATCAAAGAAGCAAATAAAAGTGAACAAGAATTAACATTTGAAATTGGAAGTAATAGTGACCTAATATTAGAAAATACTATTACAGGAAATTTAATATGGACAATTGAAAATTTTGCAAAAAATAATAAAGGCTATATTACCTTCCCTACAAAATTCGACATGGTAGATGATTTATTACCACTAAAGCATAATGGCAGAGTAATTATCAGAGTTAGTATGAATCCAGAAGAAATTATACAAAGAATAGAACTAGGAACATCTTCCTTAAAAAATAGAATTATAGCAATTAATAAACTAAAAGAAGCGGGATATAAAGTAGGAATTTTAATTGCACCAGTGGTATTAGTAGAAAACTGGAAAGAAAAATATGAAGAATTATTTATAACATTACAAAAAGAATTAAGTGAAAAAGTAAAACAAGAAGTGTTCTTTGAAGTTATTTTAATGACATATAGCTATATTCATCGAAAAATTAATGAAGAAGCATTTCCAAATGCAATTAATCTATATGACCAAGAAAAAATGACAGGAAGAGGAAAAGGAAAATATACGTACAAACAAGAAGTAAGAAGCGAAGCAGAAGAGTATTTAAAAGATTTATTTAGGAAATACTTCCCTAATAACGAAATTCTATATTTTAGCTAGAAAAAAACATTAAACTGACCATGCAGTTTAATGATTTTTTTTATAAAATATGATATATAATAAAAGGATATGGAGGTAAAAATGGGCAAAAGGATTTACGAATATACAAAAATAAAAGATTTAAAAGATATGCTAAAAAAATCAGGAGAACAATATCCTAACAATACAGCATATAAAATTAGAATAGAAAATGGAAAATATAAAAAAATAACGCACAAAGAAGTGCGAGAAATGATAGATAATTTAGGAACAGCATTAATCAATATGGGATTAAAAGGAAAAAGAATAGCTGTTATTGGAGAAAATCGATATGAATGGGAAATTGCATATTTAGCAATTGCATGTGGAACAGGAATTGTTGTTCCATTAGATAAATCATTACCAGAAAATGAACTAAGTAAATTAATTGAACGTTCACAAGTAGAAGCAATTTTTTATACAGAAAAATATGAAAAAACATTAGAAAATATTAAATATAAGGGTATAGGAAAGTTAAAGCATTTAATATCAATGGATTTAAAAACACACAAAAGTGGAATTTATTCACAAAGGGAATTAATACAAACAGGGAAAAAATTAATTGAAAAAGGAAACAAAGAATTCATTAATGCAAAAATAGATCCAGAAGCAATGAATATCATGCTATTTACATCTGGTACAACATCAGATGCAAAAGTAGTAGCTTTATGCCATAGAAATTTATGCTCTAACTTAATGGACATTGCATCTGTATTAGATGTGGATTCAAGTGATGTATTTTTATCCTTTTTACCAATTCATCATGTGTTTGAATGCACAGTAGGTTTCCTATTTTCTTTATACAAAGGAGCAACTACTGTTTTTTGTGATGGAATAAGACATATTAGAGAAAATATGAATGAATATAAAGTATCTGTAATGGCATCAGTACCAGCAATTTATGAAAGTTTATTTAAATCGATTATAAAAGAATATGAAAAAGAAGGCAAATTGCAAGAACTTATAGAAAAAGAAGAAAAATATAAAGATGCTAGTATGGAGGAAAAAAAGAAAGTATTTAAAGAAATACATAATATGTTAGGAGGCCATGTAAAACTTCTAATTAGTGGAGCTGCAAGTTTAGATGCAGGTATTGAACAAAGATATAGAAACTTTGGAATTAATCTAGTACAAGGATATGGATTAACAGAAACTTCACCAGTTATTGCTATTGGAACAAAGCAAAATTATCGTGTAGGTTCAATAGGAAAGACAGTTCCAAGTGTTAGTGCAAAAGTAGTAGATTGTGATGAAAATGGAATGGGCGAATTAGTAGTAAAAGGTCCAAACATTATGTTAGAATATTTTGAAAATAAAAAAGCAACACAAGAAGCATTAATAGATGACTGGTTCTATACAGGAGATTTAGCAATAATTGATAAAGATGGATACATATTTATTTGTGGCAGAAAGAAAAGTGTTATAGTTCTAAAAAATGGAAAAAACATATTTCCTGAAGAAATTGAAAAGCTAATCAATAGAATAGAAGGTGTTAATGAATCACTAATCTATGGAAAGCAAGTTTCTAACAACAAAGAAGACATTAAAATTTATGCAAAAGTTGTTTATGATAAAGAAGTTGTAAAAAATGCATATAAGGTAAAAACAGAACAAGAAATTTATGATGCAATAAAAAGCAAAATAAAAGAAATCAACAGAACAATGCCAGCATATAAGGCAATAAGAGGTATGATTTTAACAGAAACACCTTTAATAAAAACAACAACAAACAAAATAAAAAGAGAAAAAAATATAGAAGCAATTATGAAAGAAGAACGAGTAGAAACAGTATCCGAATAAAAAGGGAGAGGTTATGCAATTATCAAATCTTAATACACAATTCTTAGGAAGAAATATTATCCACTATACAAGCATTGATTCTACACAATTAGAACTATGGAGAAGAGTAAAACAAAATGCAGAAAGTGGTCTTATCATAGTAGCAGATGAACAGACACAAGGAAAAGGAACACACGGAAGAATATGGTATACAGAAAAGCAAAACAATATTGCATTTTCATTTTACATAAGAGCAAATTGCAATCTTAATGATTTAGAAGGAATTACGATAGAAATTGCAGAAACAATAATAGATGTATTTAAAGAAAGTTATCAAATTTCGTTAGAGAAAAAATACCCAAATGATATTGTATTTCAAGGAAAAAAAATAGGTGGAATTTTAACAGAAACAAAGTCAAAGGGAAATAAGGTAAATGATATAGTTGTAGGAATCGGCATTAATACAAATCAAGAGGAGTTTGTAGGAGAAATAAAGGATAGTGCGTCCTCAATAAAAAAGGAATTTGGAATAACTATAGACAATGAAAAAATAATTACTCAATTTTGTAATCAATTTGAGAAAAAATTAAGAAAAAGGATAGGATAAAATATGAAAATAGGATTTTTATTCCCAGGGCAGGGTTCACAAGCAATAGGAATGGGAAAAGAACTATATGATGAATATGAAATAGTTAAAAATACATATCAAAAAGTAAAAGAAATAACAGGAATGGACATTGCTAAAATAACTTTTGAAGGAACAGAAGAAGAATTAAGCAAAACTCAAAATACACAAATTTGTATTTTAACAATGAGTTTAGCTATTAGAGAAATATTAAAACAAAAAGGAATACAAGCACAAGCAAGTGCAGGTCTAAGCTTAGGAGAATATTCAGCACTAATTAGTAGTGATGCACTTCCTTTTGATGAAGGAGTAAAGCTTGTACAAAAACGTGGAGAATACATGCAAAACTTAGCACCACAAGGAGAATGGATGATGGCAGCCATATTAGGAATGACAGAAAAGCAAGTAGAAGAAGTATGTAAAAAAATAAAAAAAGGATTTGCTGTTCCAGTGAACTTCAATTGCCCAGGACAAATAGTGGTTTCAGGAGATAAAGAAGGAGTAGAAGAAGCAGAAAGTATTGCTAAAGAAATGGGAGCAAAAAAAGTAAGAATATTAAAAACATCAGGACCATTTCACACAGAAAAATTGATAGAAGCATCACAAGCATTAAGAAAAGAATTAGAGAAAATAAATATTAGACAATTTAAATCAAAAGTAATAAAAAATATAGATGGGACACCATATACAGAAAGTGATGATATAAAAGACATATTAGCAAAGCATATTATAAGCCCAGTAAGATTTACTAAAACATTACAAACAATGTTAGATATGGGAATTGATACATTTGTAGAAATAGGACCAGGAAAAACACTATCAGGCTTTGTAAAAAGAATGGAAACAGATAAAGAACTTCAAATTTTGAATATTAATGATATAGAAACATTAAACAATGCACTTTCTATATTAAAATAAGAATTGAAAGGAAGAGAAATAATGAATAAAGTTGCCCTAATTACAGGAGCTACAAGAGGAATAGGAAGACAGATAGCATTAACATTAGCACAAGAAGGATATGATATTGCAATAAATTATAGAACAGAAAATGATGAGTTAGAAGAAACAAAAAAAATAATTGAAGAAAGAAATGTAAAATGTTTAGCAGTTCAAGGAGATGTTTCAAATTATGATGACTGCGAAAGATTTGTAAAAGAAGTAATTGATAAATTTGGAACAATTGATGTATTGGTAAACAATGCAGGAATAACAAAAGACACATTGCTAATGAGAATGAAAAAAGAAGATTTTGAACAAGTAATTGATGTTAACTTAGTAGGAACATTCAATGTTACAAAAAATGTTGTTACATATATGATGAAAGCTCGTACAGGTAGAATTATCAATATTTCATCTGTTGTTGGTATAGCAGGCAATGCAGGGCAAGCAAACTATTCAGCTTCAAAAGCAGGAATTATTGGATTTACTAAAAGCTTAGCAAAGGAACTAGCATCAAGAAATATATTAGTAAATGCGGTAGCACCAGGATTTATTGAAACAAGTATGACAGATGTATTAAAAGATGAAATAAAAGAAGAGATAGCAAAAAGTATTCCATTAAAAAGAATGGGAACAACAGAAGATGTTGCTAAAGTAGTAAAATTTTTAGCATCAGAAGATAGTAGTTATATAACAGGCCAAGTAATTCACGTAGACGGTGGAATGTTAATGTAAAAAGGAAGGTTAGGATAAAATGGAAAGAAGAGTTGTTATTACAGGACTAGGAGCAATTACTCCTATTGGAAATACTGTAGAAGAAATGTGGAGAGGAATTGAAAACAAAGTATGTGGAATTGATAAAATTACACAATTTGATTGCTCAGACTATAAAACAAGTTTAGCAGCAGAAATAAAAAATTATGATCCACTACAGCATTTTGAAGTAAAACAGGCAAAAAGACTAGATCGTTCTTCTCAACTTGCTATTATAGCAGCAAGAGAAGCCTTTAAAGATAGTGGTATCACAAGTGACAATACAGATTTAGAAAGAGTTGGAATATTCGTTAGTTCTGGAATAGCAGGCTTGATTACAATAGAAGAGCAAGCAGAAAATTATTGGAAAAAAGGACATGGAAGATTATCTCCAATGTTTATACCAATGTCAATTGCAAATATGCCAGCAGGAAATGTAGCAATTGAATTAGGTTTAAAAGGAGAATCAATTTCCATTGTAACAGCATGTGCATCATCAACTAATGCAATAGGAGAAGCATACAAAACTATTAAGTACGGCTCAGAAGATGCAATTCTAGCAGGAGGCTCAGAAGGTGCTATTTGTGGTATGGGAATAGCTGGATTTGAAAATATGAAAGCATTATCAAATGCAACAGATAGAAATAGAGCAAGTATCCCATTTGATAAAGAAAGAAATGGTTTTGTTATGGGAGAAGGTGCAGGAGTTCTTGTACTAGAAGAATTAGAACATGCTAAAAAAAGAGGAGCAAAAATTTATGCAGAAGTAATTGGATATGGAGCAACATCAGATGCTTACCATATTACTTCTCCAGCACCAGACGGAGAAGGTGGAGCAAGAGCAATGAAAAGAGCAATAGAAGATGCTCATATAAAACCAGAACAAATAGATTACATTAATGCACATGGAACATCAACTCACTTAAATGATGCAACAGAAACAATGGCAATCAAAACAGCTTTAGGAGAGGCAAGTAAGAAAGTAGCAATAAGCTCAACAAAAGGAAACACAGGACATTTATTAGGAGGAGCAGGAGCAGTAGAAACTATTATCTGTACAAAAGCTATTGAAAATAAATTAATACCACCAACTATTAATTATAAAGAAAAAGATGAAGAATGTGACTTAGATATAGTTCCAAATGAACCAAGAAAGGCAGAACTAAAAATAGTAATGTCAAACTCATTAGGATTTGGTGGACACAATGCAAGTATTATATTAAAAAAATATGAAGAATAGGAGAGATAAAAATGGAGTATGAAAAAATAAAACAACTAATGGATGATATGGGAAATTCAAAATTAACTTCTATTGAAATTGATTTTCCAGATGGAACGAAAATTAGAATGAAAAAAGAAGAAAAAGAAACTGTCAAAGTTGTTAAAACAGAAGAAAATACAGAAAATAGTATAACTAAATTAGAAAATACCCATGAAGAAAAAAATCAAGGAAATATTGTAAAATCTCCAATGGTAGGAACTTTTTATGCCAAACCATCTCCAGAAAGTGAACCATTTGTAGAAGTAGGAAAAACAGTAAAAAAAGGAGATATTCTTTGTATTGTTGAAGCAATGAAATTAATGAATGAAATTGAATCAGAATTTGACGGAAAAATTAAAGAAATTCTAGTAAAAGACGGAGAAATGGTAGAGTATGGAAAACCATTATTTCGTATTGGATAAAGGGAGAAAGAAATGTTAAATAAAGAAGAAATAAAAAAAATAATCCCACAAAGAGAGCCATTTTTAATGATTGATGAAGTAGAAGAATATACGCCAGGAGAAAGTGCAGTAGCATATAAATATGTAAATGAAGAAGAATGGTATTTTAAAGGACATTTTCCAGGAAATCCAATTATGCCAGGAGTATTAATTGCAGAAAGTTTAGCACAAGCAGGAGCAGTAGCAATACTTAGCATGGAAGAAAATCAAGGAAAAAATGCCCTATTTGGTGGAATTGATAAAATGAAGTTCAAAAAAATGGTAGTACCAGGGGATAAATTAAAACTAGAAGTAAAAATTATAAAAAGAAAAGGACCAATAGGAGTAGGAGAAGCAGTAGCAACAGTAGATGGAAAGATCGCAGCAAAGGGAGAATTAACATTTGCAGTTGTATAGTTATAAATAGAAAGGAAAGTTGCAAGATGAATAAAATTTTAATTGCAAACAGGGGAGAAATTGCAGTTCGTATCATTAGAGCATGTAAAGAAATGAATATCAAGACAGTAGCAGTATATTCAGAAATGGATAAAGATGCTATGCATACAAGACTTGCCGATGAAGCAATATGTATAGGACCAGCAGCATCTGGAAAAAGTTATTTGAATTTTAAAAATATCATTGAAGCAGCTAATATCACAGGAGCAGACAGTATTCATCCTGGTTTTGGATTCTTATCAGAAAATAGTCAATTTGCACAAATATGTGAAGAATCAAATATAAAATTTATTGGACCATCATATAAAGTAATAGAATTAATGGGCAATAAATCAAATGCAAAAGAATTAATGAAATCAGCTGGAGTACCAGTTATTCCAGGATCTGATGGAAGTGTAAAAGGACTAAAAGATGCACTAAATATTGCCGAAAAAATAGGATATCCAGTTATGTTAAAAGCAGCCTCTGGTGGAGGTGGTAAAGGAATTCGTATTGCAAACACACCTCATGAACTAGAAATTAATTATAACATTGTAAAACAAGAAGCAAAAGTATCATTTAATGATGACGAAATATATATTGAAAAATTTATTGAAAATCCAAGACATGTTGAAGTACAAATTTTAGCAGATGAATATGGAAATGTTATTCATTTAGGAGAAAGAGATTGCACAGTACAAAGGAGACATCAAAAAATTATTGAAGAAACACCTTCAACAGCAATAGATGAAAAATTAAGAAGTAAAATGGGGGAAACAGCTATTAAAGCAGCAAAAGCAGCAGGATATACAAGCTGTGGAACTGTAGAATTCTTAGTAGATAAAAATAAAAACTTCTACTTTATGGAAATGAATACAAGAATACAAGTAGAACACCCAATTACAGAAGAAAGAACAGGAATTGACATGGTAAAAGAACAAATCAAAATTGCAGCAGGAGAAAAATTAAAATATAAACAAAAAGACATTGAATTTAGAGGAAATTGCATTGAATGTAGAATTAATGCAGAAAATCCAAATAAAAACTTTATGCCTTGTCCAGGTACAATAACAGGCTTAAACTTACCAGGTGGAAACGGAATTCGTATAGACACAGCAGTATATGAAGGATATACAATACCACCAACTTATGACTCAATGATAGTAAAAATTATTGCACATGGAACTAATCGCAATGATGCTATTAGTAAAATGAAGAGAGCACTAGAAGAAACGGTCATAGAAGGTATAGATACAAATATTGACTTTTTATTTAAAATTATTAAAAATCCACACTTTATTAGAGGAGATTTTGATACTTCTTTTGTGGAAAAGGAAATAGTAAAAAAAGAGGAATAGAGTATGATTGTAGATAAAATAAAAAAGAGAGAACCATCTGCAAAACAGATTACAAACAAAGTAGATATTCCCATAGGAAAATGGGTAAAATGCGATAAATGCAAAGAAATCATATATAAAGAAACAGTAAGAAGTAATTTACGGAATATGCCCTAATTGTGGTGCATATTTTAGAATGCATATTAATAAAAGACTAGAAAGTATAATAGATAAAGGAACTTATGAAAGATTTGACTTAGATATTGAAACAAGTAATCCTTTAGAATTAGAAGATTATCCTAAGAAACTAAAAACACTAAGAGAAAAAACAGGAATTCAAGAAGCAGTAGCATGTGGCACAGGAAAAATTCTAGGTGAAAAAGTAGTAATCTGCATTATGGACAGTGGATTTTTAATGGGAAGTATGGGAGTAGTTGTAGGAGAAAAAATTACATACTCAATTGAGCAAGCAATTAAACAAAAATTACCCCTTATAATCTTTTGCACTTCAGGAGGAGCAAGAATGCAAGAAGGAATTATATCCTTAATGCAAATGGCAAAAACAACATCAGCACTATCAAAACTAAATGAAGCAGGAGGACTATATATATCAGTACTTACAGATCCAACTTATGGAGGTGTAACTGCTTCATTTGCAAGCATTGCAGATATTGTATTAGCAGAACCAGGCGCAATGATAGGCTTTGCAGGTCAAAGAGTAATAGAACAAACAATAGGAGAAAAACTACCAGAAGGATTTCAAACAGCAGAATTTTTATTAGAACATGGCTTTATAGATAAAATTGTAGAAAGAAAAGACTTAAAAGAAACACTACACAGACTAATTCAATATCACATGTCACCTGAGGGACGTTCCTTTTAGTGACATTTTTGTCACAAAAAGGAACGTCCCTAAAGTGACAAATAAAGTGAAAAAGGAAGGAAAAAAGTTATGAATGCATGGGAGAGAGTAGAAATTGCAAGGTCACCAGAAAGAAAAACATCACTAGATTATATTAAAGCAATTTTTGATGATTTTATGGAATTACATGGAGATAGGAATTTTAAAGATGATAAAGCAATTGTTTGTGGCTTAGCGAATATAGGAAAACAAAATTATACAGTAATTGCAGAACAAAAGGGAAGAACAACCAAAGAAAACATTGAGAGAAATTTTGGAATGCCTAACCCAGAAAGTTACAGAAAAGCAATTAGATTTATGGATCAAGCTGAAAAATTTAAAAGACCTGTTATTACCTTTATAGACACAAAAGGAGCTTATCCAGGAATAGGAGCAGAGGAAAGAGGGCAAGGAGAAGCAATTGCTAGTTCTATGCTAAAAATGGCAGGCTTAAAAGTACCAATTATTGCAATTGTAATAGGTGAAGGTTCAAGTGGAGGAGCATTAGCATTAGGTATAGGAAATAAAGTATTAATGCTAGAAAATGCAATTTATTCTATTTTATCTCCAGAAGGATATGCAAGTATTTTATGGAAAGATTCATCAAGAGCACAAGAGGCAGCTGAAAAAATGAAATTAACAGCAAAAGACTTGTATGAATTAAAAGTAATTGATAAAATAATAAAAGAACCAAAGGGAGATAAAGAAGAAAGCTTCGAAAAGGTAGCAAAAGACTTAAAAAAAGAAATAACTAATATAACAAAAGAGTTACAATCTATGTCGATAGAAGAAATGGTAGAAGAGCGTTATCAAAAATTCAGAAATATGGGAGAATATATTCCTTTGGTAAAAGAACAATAAAGAAATGGAGAGAAAAAATGTTATTACAAGGAAAGAAAATATTAATTATGGGAATTAGAAATAAGTGGAGTATTGCATTTGGAATTGCAAAATCTGCTTATGACCATGGAGCACAACTAATATTTACTTATATGGGAGAAGAAAATAAAGAAAAAATAGAAGAACTAACATCAGAATTTAAGGGAAGCAAATCTTATGTACTAGATGCAGCTTCAGAAGATGAACTAGTAAGAGAGGTTTTTACAAAAATAAAAGAAGAAAATGGAAAAGTAGATGGAATTGTACATGCAATTGCACATGCAAATACAGAAGACCTACATAATGATTTTATTTATACAAGTAAAGAAGGATATAGCCATGCTGTAGACGTAAGTAGCTATTCTTTCGTATTAGTTGCAAGAATGGCAAAAGAATTAGATATGCTAAATGAAGGTGCAAGTTTAGTAACACTAACTTATCATGGATCAACTAAAGTGTTAGAAGGATATAATGTAATGGGAGTAGCAAAAGCAGCTCTAGAAGCTAGTGTTAGATATTTAGCACAAAATTTAGGAAAAGAAGGAATGCGTGTTAATGCGATTTCAGCAGGACCAATTAAAACACTATCTGCCAAGGGAATTAAAGACTTTGGAACAATTTTAACAGTAATTGAAGAAAAAGCACCATTACATAAAAATGTAACTACAACACAAGTAGGAGATGTTGCAACATTTTTACTAAGCTCAATGTCTGAAAGTATTACAGGACAAGTAATTTATGCAGATAATGGATACAATATTATGGGAATTTAGTTGACAAAATACGACAAAGAAGTTAATATATATAACAGAAAAAAATTATACGTGGAGGCAGTTATATATGTTAAAAGAATTTAAAGAATTTGCCATGAAAGGAAATATCATGGATTTAGCAATTGGTGTAGTTATAGGAGGTGCATTCCAACAAATTGTTAACTCACTAGTACAAGATATTATTATGCCAGCAATTTCAATGATAACAGGAAAAGTAGATTTTTCTGATATGGTATTAACTATAGGAGATGCATCAATTAAATATGGAAACTTTATTACAACAATTGTTAATTTTCTAATTATTGCATTCTCTATTTTCCTAGTTGTAAGATATTTAAACAAATTAAATAAACTAAAAGAACTAGGAGAACTAGCAGCAACAAAATTAGATAAAAAAGGAAGATTAAAAAAGAAAAAACAAGAAGAAACAAAAGAGGCAGAAGTAAAACCAATAACCAAAATATGTCCTTTCTGCTATTCAGAAATCAAATATGAAGCAACAAGATGCCCACACTGTACTTCTGAATTAGTAGAACAGAAAGAAAAAAATACTAAGTAAGCATGAATAAACATAAAACAATTTACAATTATTGACAAATAAAGAAAAAACATGTAAAATAGACATATTCCCAATATAGGGAATCACTATACATTAGGAGGCATTTTGATGACAAAGCACAAAGAATTTGTGGAAGAGCAAATAGTGCGGATAGGAACATATATTGCCAAAACAGGAGCAACTATCCGTGAAGCAGCGACGGAATTTGGGTTCCCAAAAACAACCGTCCACAACTACTTGATCAAAAGACTACCGAAACAGAATCCTCGTCTCGCAGAGGAAGTTCGTGCTGTTCTGGATAAGAACAAGGCAGAAAGAAATTTCCGTGGCGGATCGGCTACGAAGGAAAAGTATAAGAAAATAAAAGAACAGCAAAAATAAAATGCCAGAGTCGGTTTGAAATAAAGCCGGCTATTTTTTATAGTATAGGAAAAATCGCAAGATTTGGCTAGGAAATAAAAAATAATAAAGGCATAATAAAAAACCTTAAA
>CANRMM010000023.1 GCA_947631745.1 uncultured Clostridia bacterium | reverse complement strand
AACACAGAAGTCAAGCTCTATTGTGCCGAAGATATTTGTAGGTTACCCTGCTGAGAAAATAGGTATCGCCAGATTTTTTTTATTGTATAGGAAAATAGGAAAGATAAAAAGCATAAATATAAGTTTAATAAAATTGAGATTAAACCTATATTTGTGCTTTTCAATATTTTATGATAAAATTTAAGCTAAAAGGAGAGAAAAAGAATGAATAAAAGAGAAGAAGATAAGACAAGAGATGAAATGCCTAAATCAGTTGAAAAGATAAAAAAAGAGTCTAATATAGAAAGATTTGTAAATTATCTAGTATTACTATATTTTGGACAAGTAAGAAGAGAAAACTTTTATGAAGAAAAAGCGTATGATAATATTTACAATACAGTAATTAATCAAATACAAAAAAGAAAAGAAAAAGAACCGGACAAAGCAGAAGACTACATTAAAATGAATGAAGTTGTAAATAAGTTTTATGAATTAATGAAAGATGAGAATATAGGAAGAGAGATAAAAAATAACAATATAAAAGCTACTGATTTTATAAAAAGATATGGAGATATTTTAGGAATAAAAAAGAGAGAATATGACATGTCAAAACTTTTTAATAAAGAATATATAGCTACAATACAAGATAAAAAAATGGGAGAAACAAGGAAAGCACTAGTATATGAAGAGAAAAAAGTACCACTTAAAGAGATTATAGATAATGATGGAAACAAAGTAACAATAGAACAAAGTGGAATATTATATACAAAACAATGGAATGGAGTTAGTAGTTACATAAAAAAATATAGAATAACTAGACAGACAGGGGAAAATGAATATGTAGCAAATGATGTATACTCGAATATTACTATTGAACAACTAGAAGATCCTAAATACAAAGACGCAGTTTTACAAGAACTTATTAGTAGTAATAACATAGCACTTTCAAATGCTAAAGGATATATTGGAGAAGTTATAAAAACACCTCAAGGAATGGAAGAAGTACCAATCGAAGGTGAAAAAATGCTAGAAGATGGTAGTTATATTTATAAAATTAATGATAAATATTCTTTATATTATGATGTAGCAGAATTGTCAGCAGTAATGCTATATGAACAACAAAATAATGATAAAGAACATACAATAAAAACAGATGAATCAAGATAAAAATAGGAGAAATATATGGGAAGAACAATTTGGAAATCAGGAACTTTTATATATCCTTTACCAGCTGTAATGGTATCTTGTGGAAACATGGAAAAAACTAATATTATAACAGTTGCATGGACAGGAATTATTAATACAAATCCAGCAATGTGCTATATTTCTATAAAACCAGAAAGATATTCATATAAAATGATAAAAGAAAGTAAAGAATTTGTAGTTAATTTAACTAATCAGCAATTAGCATATGCAACTGATTGGTGTGGCGTAAAAACAGGTGCTAAAGTAGATAAATTTAAAGAAATGCATTTAACAAAAGAAAAAGCTCAAAACGTAAAATGTCCCTTGATTAAAGAAAGCCCTGTATCAATAGAATGCAAAGTAAAAGAAATAAAAAATCTAGGAAGCCATCATATGTTTATATCAGAAATATTATCGATAGATGTAAAAAATGAATATATAGATAAAAAAGGAACATTTGATATAGGAAAATGTAATTTAATCACGTATGCAAATGGAAAATACTATGCATTAGGAAAACAAATTGGAAAATTTGGATTTTCAGTAAAAAAGAAGAATAAAAAATAAGCCAAAATGGTTGACATATAAAGGAAAAAATGGTAAAATAATTAAGCGTATGTTAAAGACATACGCTTATAAAATTGAAAGCTTATTATCTGGAGGTGTATGAAATGGCTGCAAAAGGAGCAAGAGAAGCAATTACATTAGAATGTACAGAATGTAAAAGAAGAGACTATCAAACAGAAAAAAACAAAAAAAACAATACAGAAAGATTAGAAGTTGTTAAGTATTGTAAATATTGCAAAAAACGTACAACACATAAAGAAACAAAATAGAAAGAATGCCTTTAAGGAGGAATTATCATGCCTAAGGAAGTAAATGGGAATAAACAAAGTAAAGAAAAGAAACACTTTATGAAAGACTTTAAAGCAGAATTAAAAAAAGTTACTTGGCCAACACCAAAGCAATTAGCAAATAATACCCTAGCCGTTATTGTAATTGTTATCATTACTGCTATTATTGTCGCTGTACTCGACTTGACTTTTAGATCAATTGACACATATGGAATCGAAGGAATCAAATCACTTGTAGACAAACAAAATGAAGTTACTGCAAATGAAATTGATGCCAATATAATTGACGAAAATAGTATAGATGAAAATGCTGTTGATAATAGCACAGAAAATGAGACAGCAGATAATCAAGAAGATGCAGCTGATGAAGAACAAAACTCAGAAGAAAAGCAAGAAGATACTAAAACTGAAAATGAATAAAGGAGGCTAAAATAATGTCTCAATCAGAGGAAGAATTAGTACCAAGATGGTATGTAATTCATACATATTCAGGTTATGAAAATAAAGTAAAAACAGACTTAGAAAAAACAATTAAAAACAGAGAATTGGAAGAATTTTTCTTTGATATTATTGTTCCAATGGAAGAACAAATTGAAATTAAAGACGGAAAAAGAAAAACAAATCTTAAAAAAGTATTCCCAGGTTATGTTTTAATAAAAATGATAGTAACAGAAAAAACATGGTATATCGTTCGTAATACCAGAGGAGTTACTGGATTTGTTGGCTCAGGAACAGATCCTATTCCACTTACTGAAGATGAAATAAGAGCAATGGGATTTGAAATTACAGAAGTCAACATTGATTATGCAGTAAATGATTCAGTAAGAGTAATGGATGGACCATTAAGAGACTTTACTGGAACAGTTACTGAAATTAATAAAGAAAAACACAAAGTAAAAGTTTTAGTTTCAATGTTTGGAAGAGAAACTCCTGTTGAACTAGAGTTTTCACAAGTGCAAAAAATATAGTTAATAATCTAATTTTTAGATTAATATACATATTTAACATTAAAAGGAGGTGCTAGACAATGGCAGAAAAAGAAATAGGAAATGTAATCAAATTACAAATACCTGCAGGAAAGGCTTCACCAGCTCCACCAGTAGGTCCAGCATTAGGTGCTAGTGGTGTAAACATTATGCAATTTGTAAAAGAATTTAATGATAGAACAGCTCAGCAAGCAGGAATGATTATTCCAGTAGTAATCACTGTATACAAAGATAAATCATTTGAATTCATTACAAAAGAACCACCTATGGCAGTATTAATTAGAAAAGCTGCAAAAATAGATAAAGGTTCAGGAAAACCTAATAAAGAAAAGGTTGCAAAAATTACAAAGGCACAAGTTGAAGAAATAGCAAAACAAAAAATGCCAGACTTAACAGCAGCATCATTAGAGGCAGCTATGAGTATGGTAGCAGGTACTGCAAGATCTATGGGTGTTGTAGTAGAAGAATAAAAAAATTGTGGGAGAGTATATAAAACTACTCGTTATTACCAAAGGAGGAAAAAATGAAACAAGGAAAAAGATATGCAGAAGCAGTAAAACTTGTTGACAAAACAAAAACATATAGTGCAGAAGAAGCACTTGAAGTAATTCAAAAAATGCCAAAAGCAAAATTTGATGAAACAGTAGAACTACATGTTAAATTAGGTGTAGATTCAAAACAAGCTGATCAACAAGTAAGAGGTACAACAGTACTTCCAAATGGAACAGGTAAAACATTAAGAGTATTAGTTTTCGCTAAAGGTCCAAAAGCAGAAGAAGCTCAAAAAGCAGGAGCAGATTTTGTTGGAGCAGAAGAATTAATACCAAAAATCGAAAAAGAAAATTGGTTTGATTATGACGTAATCGTAGCAACACCAGATATGATGGGAGTTGTAGGAAGATTAGGTAAAGTATTAGGACCAAAAGGATTAATGCCAAACCCAAAATCAGGAACAGTTACAATGGATGTAACAAAAGCAATCCAAGAAATCAAATCAGGAAAAGTAGAATATAGATTAGACAAAACAAATATTATCCACTTAGGTTTTGGAAAAGTTTCATTCGGAACTAAGAAACTTTTAGAAAACTATGAAACTGTTATGGGAGCTATTATTAAAGCAAAACCAGCTGCAGCAAAAGGACAATATATTAAAAGTGTAGCTATATCTACAACAATGGGACCAAGTATGTATATTGATCAAAAATAGAATATTGGCCAAAGACAGTAAGCATAAAAGTAAGTCTTACCGAGGCATAACATAAAGCGGATTAAAATCTGTATATGTATGCCTTGTGCTAGATATACAGATTTTTTATATGCAATAAGATAAAAATAAGAAAGAGGTGAATCAATTGGCTAGTGAAACAATCGTAAAACAAAAAGAAGAAGTTGTAAAAAAATTAGCAGAAGATTTAAAAGACGCAAAATTAATTCTTTTAACAGAGTACAGAGGTATTACTGTTGAAGATGATACAAAACTAAGAAAAGCAGTAAGAGAAGCAAACGGAAGCTATAGAATTATGAAAAATAATACTATAAAAAGAGCATTAGATTTAAATGGTGAATCAGGATTAGATGATTTATTAGCAGGCCCAACAGCATTAATATCAAGCAATGAAGACTACTTAGCACCTGCAAAAGCTATTTATAATTTCACAAAAGATCATGACTTTTACAAAATTAAAGGTGGAATTATAGAAGGAAAAGTAATGACTGCTGAAGAAATTATAACTTTAGCAAAATTACCATCAAGACAAGAACTTCTTGCAAAACTTGCTGGAAGCTTGCTTGGAAATATTACAAAACTTGCAGTTGCATTAGATGCAGTTAGCAAACAAAAAGAAAATGCTTAAGGAAAATAAGTATATTAAATAAAAAGCAAACAAGCCAAGTTTGCAAAGAAAATAAAAATTAAGGAGGAATTTTAAAATGGCAAAAATAGATGAATTATTAGAAACAATTGACAGCTTAACAGTTGTTGAATTATCAGAATTAGTAAAAGGAATTGAAGAAAAATATGGAGTATCTGCAGCAGCAGTAGCAGCACCAGTAGCAGGAGCAGCAGCAGGAGCAGCAGAAGAAAAGACATCATTCAATGTTGTATTAAAAGAAGCAGGAGCAAATAAAATCCAAGTTATTAAAGTAGTAAGAGATGCTACAGGATTAGGATTAAAAGAAGCTAAAGATCTAGTAGATGGAGCTCCAAAAACAGTTAAAGAAAACGTAGCTAAGGAAGAAGCTGAAGAACTAAAAGCTAAATTCACAGAAGCAGGAGCAGTTGTTGAATTAGCATAGTTATAACATAATAATATATACTAAAAAGAAACTATCTTTAAAGATAGTTTCTTTTTTGAAAATAAAAGGGGATGTTTTACTTATTTATAGTTGATAATGGAGTAATTGCTTATCAACTATGACTATATATTAACATGGAAATTTGAACATTGTGTGAACTGTCTGTGATAAAAAAGAAAAAAATAAATATTGAAAATATATTTTTTATATGTTACCATATTAACAGTAAAAAGGAGAAAAAATGGATATATTAACACTTGTTTCAATAGATGTAGTTATAGCTACGATCTTAATATGGCTGGCATTAAAATGGAAAAGAAAAGAAAAAAACATAGAAAATAAAATAGACGATTTCTGTGAAAAACATTATAAAAAAATATGGATTATATTTGGAATTTTGATATTTATAACAGTAATTTATAAATTTGGTACTCTACCAAATTATATAGGTGTAGACGAGGCAGGAATGGCTTATGACTCGTACTGTTTAGCAACATATGGAACAGATAGATATATGAATTCATATCCATTATATTTAACTAATTTTGGATCAGGACAAAGTGCTTTATGTGCCTATATAGCAGTATTTTTCATTAAAATTTTAGGACCAAGTATAATTGCGTACAGAATGCCAAGTTTATTAATTTATCTTTTAGGATTTTTAGCTTCATATTTTCTAGTAGCAAAATCAAAAGATAAAAAGACAGCATTATTATTTAGTTTTTTAATTTTAACTTGTCCATGGAATATTATGACTGCAAGGGAAACGTTAGATTGCAATTTATATGCAGGAATGTTCATGATTAGCTTATTTTTTATGAATCGTGCAGAAAAAGGGTATCAATACATAATAGCAGGAATTCTCATAGGACTCACATTATATACATACTGCCTAGCTTGGATAACGATACCAATATTCTTAGCAGTATGGCTAATCTATATGTTATATTTGAAAAAAATAAAAATAAAAAATATTATTTTACTAGGAATACCAATTGCTATCTTAGCAATGCCATTAATATACTTCTTACTATTAAACTTTGGAATTGTGCATACAGAGCAAATTGGAATATTTACTTTACCTATATTAAGTGATTTCCGCTCACAACAAATAGGAATATCAAGTATATGGAAAACTGGCCTAGAGAGCATAAACACGATTTTCCTAGAAAAAAATACTATATATATTGCATATATACCATTATTTATAACTGGATATATAATATCTATTAAAGACACAATAAAAAGCATCAAAACAAAGGAATTTAAGCTAAATGCATTAATTACAATTGCATTTACAACACTTCTTTTTGGATTATTACTAACAAGGATTCCAACAGCTAATAAAGCAAATGTATTATATATACCAATTCTATACTTTGTAACAATAGCATTGATAGAAATATTTAAGAAATCTGAGTTGATGTTGATAATTTTATTAATACTAATTACCAGTCTATTTATTAACTTTGAATACAATTATTACACAAAATATAGCTATGTACCTGGTAACGGATGGTATGATGATAGTGAGCTAATGAAAATTACAAACATTATTGAAAATGCAGAAGGAACAGAAGAACTAAATACACACATTATGGTAGTTCGAGCAGCACCATTTATTTATACAACATTAGAAAAAAAAGTATCGCCACAAGAATTTATGAATGAAACAGAAGAAAAAATATACCATAATGTAGCAAAAGAAGTTACAAGAGTCCAAAACTATCATTTTTATAGTGTAATGTATGGAAAAGACGAAATAAAAGAAATAGAATTTTCAGAAAAAGATGCTATTTTTGTTATTTCAAAATCATTAGATGATATAGTAAAGTTTATAGAAAACAAAGGATATAAAAAACAAGAATATGGAAGTGTATATATATTAACAAATGATGCAATAAACTTAGAAATATAAAAAATAACAAAAATCCCACTCTAAATAATGAGTGGGATTTTACAAATTAAGGTTCTTCTTGTAAAGTAACATCAATATCCATAACAGAACCTTCTCGATTAATTTTTAAAGTAACTTTATCACCAATTTGCTTTTTATTCTTTATCTCATTTAATTCATCCATTGTCTTTATTTCAGTTCCGTCTATACCAATAATAACATCACCAACTTTTACGCCAGCTTTTTCGGCAGAAGAGAAATTTTCAAGTGTTTTAACATAAACACCAACTACAATATTATTTCTCTTAGCAGTATCTTCATCAACGTTAATTCCACCAATACCAAGATAAGGTCTTTTTACTTTATTATATTGAATTAATTGGTCAGAAATATTTTTTGTTGAGTTAATAGGAATTGCAAATCCAACACCTTCAATACCAGTTCCTGCAATTTTTAAAGTATTAATACCAATAACTTGCCCCTTACTATTAACTAATGCTCCACCACTATTACCAGAATTGATAGCTGCATCAGTTTGAATAGCAACATAATTATTACCATCAGAATCAGTTACTTCACGATCAACAGCACTAATAATACCAGCAGTAACACTACTCTTCAAACCAAGAGGATTACCAATAGCCATAGAAAATTCACCAACTTGAACAGCATCAGAATCACCAAGTTCAGCAGCAGTTAAACCAGTTTTATCAATTTTTATAACAGCTAAATCAGTTTGCTCATCTGTACCAATAATTTTAGCTTCATATTCTGTATCATCATTATATAATGTTACAGTAACTTTATTAGCTTCCTCTATTTCATAATAAAAAGAACTAGAAGAAGAACTAGAATTAATAATATGATTATTTGTTAAAATATATCCATCTTCACTAATAATAACTCCAGAACCACTAGCAGTAGTTGTGGTAGGATTTCTACTAAAAATAGAGTTTACAGTATATTCAACTTCAATACCAACAATAGAAGGCTGTACTTTTTTAGCAACTTCGATAGCAGTATCAGAATAAGCACCAATAGAAATTAATTTATCATTAATATCTTCTATGCTAATTCCATTTCCTTTTCCATTTGAATCAACAGTATTAACAATCACATTACCCATTAATTGATTGCGAATACTAGGAATACCAATACAACCACCGAATAACAATACCTGCACCTAAAACACCACAGCAAAATGGTAATACTACTGTTCGACCAAAACCTGCACCAGAGGTCTTTTCACGTTTAGCACTAGGCTGAAATGAATTATACGAATTATTATTAGTTGGAACACTTTTAAAAGTATTGTCATTTGTAAAATTAACATCAGACTTAAAATTATTATCGTTTTTATTCTCGTCCATTTTATACCTCCACATTTATATACTATAATATCTCAAAACACCTATATAATACAACAGTTTTGTGAAAAGAGTGTGAATTTTTATTGTTTTTTGAATAAAATGTATAAAAAAATAGCTATTGAAAAAAAGGCGATAAGCATATATAATAAAAGCAGTTTTAGGAGGTAAGGTTGAAAAATAATTACATTCTTTTCAAACCAGATTTGTGCCTTAAAAAGGAATGGGAAGTAAAAATGAAAAAAGAATATATTATGCCATATATAAAAAGTGCTATTGCGTTAGTCATCACTATAGTTGTTATATTCACTTTATATATATCTTTTAAAGATGGATATGAAAAAGAAAAAATAGAAACAATGAAAACAGATATGCTTTTAATATCAGGTAAGATAAAAATGGTAGAAGAAAGAAAAACAATGAAAGAAAAAGGAGCAACATATATAGGAACAAAAGCTTCTGAAATGAAAGAAGACGAAAGTGTTAAAAAATTAATTGAAAAAGAAATAATAGATTTAGAATCTAAAAAACATAATTACTATGTTATAAATAGAGAAAACTTAAATGAATTAGAACTATCAGATGTAGAATTAGAAAATGGATATTATGTTGTAGATTATAAGACAGGAGAAGTTATTTATACAGAAGGAGTAACTGATAAAGAAGGAAATATATTTTATACATTATCAGAGATTAAAGATATAGGTAAAGAAGAAAAATTAGACAAAACAGAACAAAAAGAAGAAGAAAATAAAGAAGAAAAAGAGAATAAAGAAGAGAAGAAGGAATAAGAAAGTGAAAGAAAAGGAACTAGAAAGATTAAAAGAAATACAAAAAATAGAAAAAAATTTATATGAACAAGGAATAAAAAGTATATGTGGAATTGACGAAGCAGGAAGAGGACCATTAGCAGGTCCAGTTGTTGTAGCAAGTGTTATTATGCCACAAGAATCTATGATAGAAGGAGTAAATGATTCAAAGAAAGTATCTGAGAAAAAAAGAGAAATTTTATATGAAAAAATTACAGAAGAAGCAATAGCATACGGAGTAGGAATTATTGATCAAAAAAGAATTGACGAAATTAATATTTTAAATGCAACAAAAGAAGGCTTAACTATTTGCATAAAAGAGCTAGAAAAAGATTTACAAGAAAAACAAAGGGGATTTGAAAAACCAGATATCATTTTAGTAGATGCTCTTACTAAAATTAATACAGACGGAATTTCATATCGCTCTATCATTAAAGGAGATGCAAAAAGTTATTCAATAGCAGCAGCTTCCATTATAGCAAAAGTAACAAGAGATAGAATAATGAGACAATGGGATGAAGTATATCCACAATATGGCTTTGAAAAACATAAGGGATACGGAACAGCAGCACATATAACAGCTATTAAAGAATATGGTCCATCACCACTACACAGAAGAACTTTTATTAAAAATTTTATATAAAATGGAGTATAAATATGAATATACAAGAAATTATAGCAAACAAAAGAGATAGAAAAAAACTATCAGAAGAAGAAATACAATACTTTATACAGTCATATACAAAAGAAGAAATAGCAGACTATCAAGCATCGGCTTTGATAATGGCAATTTATATTAATGGAATGGATGAAGAAGAAATAACAAATTTAACAATGGCAATGGCACACTCAGGAGATATTTTAGATTTATCAGAATTAGGAACAGTAGTGGATAAACATAGTACAGGAGGAGTAGGAGATAAAGTAACACTAATACTAGCACCAATTATTAGTTCTCTTGGAATACCAGTAGCTAAAATGTCAGGAAGAGGATTAGGATACACGGGAGGAACAATAGATAAATTAGAATCAATACCAGGTTACAAAACAAATATATCGATAGAACAATTTAAAGAAAATGTAAAGAAAATTGGAATTAGTCTAATAGGACAAACAATGAATTTAGCACCAGCAGATAAGAAAATATATGCTTTAAGAGATAGTATTTCAGCAACAGAAAGCATACCACTAATTGCTTCAAGCATTATGAGTAAAAAAATAGCAGCAGGAGCCAATAAAATTGTATTAGATGTTACGTATGGAAGCGGAGCATTTATGAAAACTAAAGAAGACGCACAAAAATTAGCAGATACAATGCAAAAAATAGGAGAAATGTCAGAAAGAGAAACAATCTGTATTTTAACATCAATGGAGCAACCTTTAGGAAGAAATATTGGAAATATATTAG
This sequence comes from uncultured Clostridia bacterium, assembly GCA_947631745.1. Lineage (GTDB taxonomy): Bacteria > Bacillota > Clostridia > TANB77 > CAG-508 > CALXVA01. The sequence goes on along the minus strand of CANRMM010000023.1, from coordinate 4,937 downwards.
AAGTAAAAGAAGCAGTAGAATTTTTGAGAGGCAAAGGAGAAAGAGATGTTGAAGAAGTAATACTAGAATTAGGAAGTTATATGATAAAATTAGCAGGGAAAGGAGAAAACTTAGAAGAAAATAAACAAAAAATAAAAGAAACAATTACAAATGGAAAAGCATATCAAAAATTAAAAGAACTTGTGAAAAAACAAGGAGGAGATATATCATATATTGAAAATTTAGAAAAATTTAAAATAGCTAATTACATATTGCCAGTTATAGCTACAAAAACAGGAATTATCACAAGGCTAGAGGCAGAACACGTAGGAAAAATATCAGTTGAACTCGGAGCAGGAAGAATAAAAAAAGAAGATAAAATAGATTATAGTGTAGGAATTGTTTTAGAAAAAAAGACAGGAGATTATGTAACAGAAGGTGAAACAATAGCATACATTCATGCAAATGAAAAAGAAAAAGGAAATGAAGCGGTAAAAAAATTGCAAAGTGCATATGAAATTAAATAATTTTGATAATAATACAAAAATGCCAGTTTAAAATAAAAATAGCTCCAGTTCGTAGATAACGGGAGCTATTTTACATTTCAAATTACTCTATATTTTATAATTAATTTTATCTGCTACAAAATAGTTGGATTATTGTCACTTCCTATAAAATTATCATCCTTAAAAAATCTGTGTAAGTTTTTTTCAGTAATACCTGTATTTAATGAGATTTCTTGAATAGAAGAATTCATAGAAGAATTTTCTAAATAATTTTTTAATTGATTAATTTCATAAGCATCTTTTTGTTGGCAATTAGGGCATACATCACCACTAGACACAAAAAAACATCCACAACGACTACATCTATTAAATTGCATGATTATTATCATCCTTTCATTTGTTCTTTACATTAATATTTTTTATTTTACCACAAATAATGACAAAAAGAAACAAAAAAAATATTACATTTATATTACATTTTTTAAAATACTTGCAATAAACAAAAAATTAATATATTATAAATGATAATTATTATCAAAAAAACATTAACATATCTATTTAAGTAAAAATAAACTTAAAAAGGAGAAGTGTTAACATGAAAAAATATAGTAAGCAAAGAGAAATTATTTTAGAATCTTTAAGAGAAAGAAAAGATCATCCAACTGCGGAAAAATTATTTATGGATTTAAAAAAACAAATGCCAGAGTTAGGAATAGCAACAGTATATCGCAATTTAACGGAGTTATGTGAAGAAGGATTAATTACAAAAGTAAAATCTAAAAAAGGACCAGACAGATATGATGGTAATGAATTACCACATATTCATTTTGAGTGTAAAAAATGTGGAGATTTTATAGACATATATTTAACAGAAACGCAAATTAAACAGATGCACATGAGTATGAAAAAATTATCAACAGAAGTAGAAGCAGAATATGAAAACTCAGAAATCTACTTAAACGGAATATGTAAGAAATGTAAAAAAATAGCGGAAAAAGTAGTGTAATAAAAAAGTCTTAAATAAATTGGAAGAATGTAGCATTGAAGTAGTGACACATTAAACCAAAATTTTTGTGTGTTTATGTAATATAACCGTAATATAAATGTAAAGAAAACGTAATTGAAAGGAAAGAGTAGTTAATGTATAATAAATTTAATATAGAAAACTGAAGAAAAGGGAGAATGTGAAAATATGAAACCTGAAAACGTTGAAACTGTAGAGAGAGAGAGAGAGAGAGAGAGAGAGAGCTACACTTTAGAGAATAAGCAAAAAGGAATAACATTAATAGCACTAGTAGTAACAATTATTGTTTTAATTATTTTGGCATTAATAGGAATTGGAGGAATATTTGGAGAGGGTGGAATTTTAACAGATGCAGAAAATGCTAAGAGAGAAGCTACTAATATGCAGTTAACAGAAAAAACAAAAGCAAATGAGTTCTTTTCAGAAGGAGAGCAAGAAAGTCCAAATAGACCAGATGTGCCAGATATACCAGTAGATCCAGAAAAAGACATGGTATTAACATTGGAGAAGGTTATAGTAGAGCCACAAGAAAGATATACAGTAGGGGATGTAGTAAAATATAGAATTATATTAAGAAATGAAGGTAGTGTAAGAGTAAATAGCTTTAAAATACAAGATACATTAACATCAAAAGGTAATGACATGGGATTAGACTTAGGAACATTTACTACGTTTACAGAGCCGGAAGGACAAACATACTTAGAAGCAGGAGAAACAGGATATATAGACTACGAATATAAGATAAAAGCTGAGGATGTAGGAGGAACTGTAAAGAATACAGTAAAATTAGTAGAGCCAAAACTACCAAAGCCACCAAAAGGAGAGAAAGAACCAGAAATAGAAGTAGTAGAACCAGGAATAGAAGAAGTAGAACCAGAATTAGCACTAGAAAAGAATATAGTAGAACAAAAAGCAAGATATACAGTAGGGGATGTAGTAAAATATAGAATTACATTAAGGAATGAAGGTAGTGTAAGAGTAAATAACTTTAAAATACAAGATACACTAACATCAAGAGGCAATGAAATGGGATTAGACTTAGGAACATTTACTGCATTTACAGACCCAGCAGGACAAACATACTTAGAACCAGGAGAAACAGGATACATATATTATGAATATGTTATAAAGGAAGAAGATGTAGGAGGAACAGTAAAGAATACAGTAAAATTAGTAGAGCCAAAACTACCAAAACCACCAAAGGGAGAGAAAGAACCGGAGATAGAAGTAGAGCCAGAAAATCCTCACATAACTGTAGATAAACAAGTAATATCAACTCCAGCAAATGGAAAGGCTTATGTGAAAGGAGAAATAATAACATACAAAATAGTAGTAACAAATACTGGTAATATACCATTAACAAATGTAGTAGTAACAGACCACATGGAAAGACCAAATGGAACAGAGACAATACCAAGTGGATTTCCAAATGAAACTACAAATACTCCAGGAATATATATGATAGAAGTTATAAATCCAGGGGAAAGTGTAGAAATCACAGTAACGCATGAAGTAACAGAGAAAGATGTAGAAAAAGGAACAGATAATAAATTAATTAATTATGTATCAGTATATACAGACCAAGAAGTAGAAGATAATGATGAAGAACCTGTACCAGTAGAAAGTAGAACATTTATTATAAAGAAGGTTGAAGCTAAATACTATAGGCCATTAGAAGGCGCTGTAATAGAAATTTATAAAGACCCTGAATGCGAAGATTTATATGAGACTGTAGATTTACGAAAAAATCCAATTTATGATCATTCAAGCAATATTCCACCAGTAGGTAAATATTACGTAAAAGAAAAGGTAGTACCAGATGGATACTATGCAATGGAAGTTACGGAATTTGAAATAACAGAAGATGAACACAATGAATGGATAATTGAGAACAAAGAGGGATTCCCTTTGCCGGCAACGGGTGAGGGATGTTGCTATAGTTTGGAAGTTAATAGTTCCGGTTATACTATAGCAGGAGGAGGTCCTGATGACTATATGGCGGACTTAGCAGAGAGCTGGTTTGAAGTTAAAATCTTTAGGATGGCATCATTTTCATCAGATAATTCCTTAAAAATGATTGACAAGTTTGAAACTTTACCAGTAGAATATATTACTGACATTAACAATGCTAACTATGATGAAAGATACGAAACAATAATGAGATTTATCTCGAATAATAATATAGAGCCGGATACCATTATGGACGGCCCCGGTCGGAAGTTTCGATTTCGGATCAGGAGTGTTCTTATTTGATATTCAACCTGTTAAAACCGAATACTGGGTATATAGAGGGTGCCCGATTATTGTCACGTTGCTCCCAGAACGGTTATGATGGGGATTTGAATTTTGAGCCTTATTGGTTCAAGGCTGAATGTGGCAACCGGAAGAGTCCCAAGATTGACTTCGATTTTCATTGATACTAGCTTAATTGATTACGTTCCAAATTTAGGAGAAGCAACTTTTACTTTTGAAGTTAAGGCAGAATATGATGGAAGTATAGTATATGATAAAGTTGTACCTATTACATTTAATAAACCAGGAACACAAAGTGTGAAAGTTGATGGTATACGTGTAGGTTCTTATTGTTGTGTTGAGCTAAAAGAGTGTGGAGTATATCAAAGTTTTGATGGAAGGAATGAGGTGATTATTGAAGAATTGCCTTTGGCTGAAGGAGACCATATAAATATAGTTCCATTTTCATTCGACTATAGTGCTTTGCTATACAAATCGAAAAGCTTATTAAATCATTTTACCTACGATAATTCTCCATACGGTGATGGAGACTGGAAGTTTATAGATAATAACAACGTATTAGAAAGTAATTATACTGATAATAATGGGTATATTGTGGATGATGTAACAACGGAAGCACCAGATATTGCTATTCATGAAACTGTTGAGGGAAATGTAAAAAATATAACCATAAAAAATATAGGTGATAAGCCTGCTTATATAAGAGCTAAAATCATTAGACCATCAAATGTTCAAGTAGGGTATAGTGGTAAAGGCTGGTTTGACGGTGGTGACCAATATTGGTACTATGGTAGTGCTATACAACCGGGACAGAGTACAGATGTATTAGAATGTACATGTATATTACCATTGAAGGAAGAGGACTATGATTATCTAACAATGGAATGTAATGTTGTGGTAATTGCAGATTCAACAATTGTTTTGGAAAATAGATATAATGGGCCTTCTTATGAAGGATGGCTTTTAACAGTTAAACAAGAATAGAGGTTAAACACTAAATTAGGCTTTAATAGATATATAAAACAAAACCAAAAGAAACTAGAGGAGTTATATTTTACTTTAAATATAACTCCTCTAGAATAACAATAATATAAAAAGTCGTAAATTTTTAGACTAAAGTCATTTTTTTAATAAAATATTTAATTTACTAGACTTATTGCATATTAATTCTATTA
>CANRMM010000022.1 GCA_947631745.1 uncultured Clostridia bacterium | reverse complement strand
GATAATTGTCCTACAAGTTATGCTTGTGAAGGTTGTGATATTACTCAAAATGATAAGTTGTTAATAAAAAAATACATAGCAAGTTTAAAACAAGAAATAGATGAAATGGCAGATAGTTTTTATAGATTATATCAAAAAATACCAGGAACAATGCACAAATTTTTTGAAAACGGACAACCTTGCAAATATGGATATGATAAAGAAAATAATGAGTGTAAAGAAATTAATTGTAAACCTTGTCTAAAACAATATTTTGAAAAGAAAGTAAATATGAAAGAAGATAAAGAAAAATGTAAAAAATGTAATTTTAGTATGTTTTGTGACGGCGAAAATTGTGAAGAAACAATAAATAATTTAGGAGGAGCAGTTGTATTAGGAAATTTTTATAATGAAAGTGAGGAGAAGTAAATGGATATACAAGTAGGAGATAGAGTGACATATATAGATAAACAAGGAAAGAAATGTATAATAACTGTATTAGAAGATAAAGGAGAATTATGTGATTGTAAAGATAATCCTGTAAGTGAAATCCTAAAAATAGAACGACCAAAATATGAAGTAGTAGAAGAAAAAAAAGAATTATTGACAGAGAAAGAAAGAGAATTTTTGAAAGATATGTGTAATATGTGTAAATATTATAATAATATTTCATTAATTTATTTTACTGAAGAAGCTGTTATTAGATTTTGTAATAAAGTTTTTTATGTAATAGGTGCCTTAGACTATCCAAATAGCTTAAATTTTAATAATATTGAAAAAGGTACGTATTATACTTTAAAAGAACTAGGATTGGAGGAAAAGTAAATGGAAGAATATCATGGAATACAAACACCAGTAACAATAAATGGGAAAATAGAAGATATAAGTGCAATGTTGGTAAGTGCTGTCAGATATTCTCTAGGAAGAAGAACATATATGGTAGATTGGACTTGTGAATTTATAAGAAATAATACACATTTATTGCTAGATAAAGATAAGAAAGTAATCATAAAAGACATAGAAGAACAAAAAGAATATGGATATGGCGATAAATGCGATAAAGAATGTTGGATTGCATTGTTAGAATACTTAAAGGTTAATTGTTAAGATAAAAGTAAAGGAGAAAAGAGTATATTATGAAAGAAGAAGAAATGAAAAATAAGATGAAAGAGATAGAAAAAGATATAGACAACAAAATATCAGAAAAATATAAACTACAAGAAGAATATTACGAGATGTATGAGTTACCAAGACTTAGAAAAAAGTATCTAAATAAATATTTTATATATAGAAATAATTCATATAGTTGTCCTGAAACAGAAGATGATTATTGGAACGTTTATTATAAAATTATAGAAATAACAAAAAACGGTTCAATACAAGCTATTGAATTGCAAAAAGATAAATATGGGAAAATAGAAAGTAACATAACTACTATGAGCCCAAATTTAGAAGAAATTGAAGAAATTACAGAAAAAGAATATATAAGAGAAACATCAAAAATATTAGGAGAATTGCAAAAAAGATATAAATGATTTTAAGTAGGTGAAAACAGTGAAATTTAAAGAATATACAACCGCCAATATTTTAATAGGAATATCTAAAAATATGGCTAATAAGAAAATAAGTAAAAAAAGATTTATGAAATTACTTCAAGCAGAAGGAATCCAACGAAATGAAATAAACAAAATTGTTGAAAATAACAAGGAAAAATACACCTATGCTAGACTTTATAATACTGTTAATGAGTATTATAAAGAACAATAGAAATATATAATAAATAATAAAAAACAATAACTATAGTTGTTTGTAAGAGAAAACAAGACAAAAATATCCTAAAATATAAAAATTATGAAACAAACTCAACAGAAAAAATAGAAGCGGAAAGGAGCGATATATGTGATATGGGTTTTAAAAATAATTTTAATATTTTTTTTAACATTATTAGCATTAACTAAAATAATAACCGAAACGAAAATAATAACATCAAGTAAAGAAAATATTTTTAATATCATTGAAATAATTGTTTGTGTATTATTAATTTTCTTTATTTTCAAAGTATAGGAGGTGCAAAAGATGAATATACAAGAAATTTTAGAAAACTACAATTCTTTAAAAGCGAGAATAACTATTATACAAAGTGAAATACAGGAATTAGAAAATGAAGTATTAGATGTTAAAAGTACTAAAACAGATGGAATGCCAAAATCAAAAGGGCTAACAGATTCTAATGTTGAAAATTATATTATAGAAAGAGAAACAAAAATTGAGCGAAAGAAGAGAGAAGTCGAACAAACAAAAACTAAATTAAGAATAGTAGAAGATTTAGTAAATACGTTAAAAAAATATAATCAAGAAGTAATTAAAATGCGTTTTTATGAAATGACGAGTATTGAAGAAATTGCGACAAAAAAAAATAGAGGGTATGCAGCAATACAAAAAACCATAGATAGGTCAATAAGGTTTATGGAAAAAGAATACAACAAAAATAAAATGTCTTAAATTTGTCTATAAAAATTACATAGTTTGTCCGTAGAATGTAAAAAAACGATATGTTATAATTACAATTGATATAAGTGTTAATTTTCATATTTCTTTCTTTCTTTTATAAATAAGAAATTTAAAAGAACAGTAAAAATGAGTGTACCTATTTTAGCGGGCACGAAAAAATACTGTTCTTTTATTATGTAAAAATCAAAGAGGTGTAAGTATGACAATACAGGAGAGTATAAAAAAATTTAGAAAAGAGAAATGCCCATTATGTGCCAATAAGAAAACTGATAAATGCCACATAACATGTGCAAATGGAATAACTAAATGTATATATTTTGTAAATGAAGAATTACAGAATTGTATGCAAAAAGAGTGTAAAACATGTAAAAGAGAATCGAGATGTTTTAAAATATAAATATCCAGTTATTATTTAGATTGTTAGATAAATTTAAAAAATGGAGGTGGGTGAGTTGCGTTGACCCAGAAAAAAATAGAAAGAATAAAAGCAGATTATTTAAATGGAATGACATATAAAGATATTTTTAAGAATTACAATATCAATTTATCCGATTTAAAGAAGATAATTCATAAATATAAATTAACTAGAGACAAAAAAGAGATACTTAAAGGAAATAAAAATGCGTTAGGGAATAAAGGAGGAAAAGGACAACCTAATAATAAAAATGCTGTTGTTACTGGAGAATATGAGAATATTTATGATGATGTATTAACAACCGAAGAATTAAATTTATATAACAATTATAAAATAAGTGATGACGATATTGATAATTTACTAATTAAAGAATATATCACAGAATACACATTGCTAACAATTAGAGAGAAGAGAATGATGAAAAGAATAAAAGTACTAGAGGAAAAAGAGAAAGACATGAAAAAAGAAACTAAAAATAGAAAGAATAAAAGTGTCTCTAATGATACTACTGATGAAACAATAACAGAAGCGGAGTCTACGTTAAAAACAATACAAAGAATTGAAGATGGACTTACAAGAGTTCAGGATACAAAAAGAAAGAGTAGAGAAAATATGATTAAGCTAGGATTTAGTAAAAAGACATTAGAATTAAAAGAGAGGCAAATTGATAATGAATGTTGGTAAGGAGGAGACATGCTTATTCGATTTGAAACTCCACATGATTTATATAAATCTAAAGAGTGGCAAAACTTATTACAAATGTTAAAACTAGAAAGAATAAATGCTGAAGGGAAACTAATATGTGAATATTGTGGAAAAGAAATAGTAAAGGCTTATGATTGTATTGGACATCATAAAATACCTTTAAATAATAGTAATGTAAATAATTTTAATATAAGTCTTAATCCTGACCAGATAATGTTAATTCATTTCAAGTGTCACAATGCAGTACATAATAGATTTGGATTTGAACTACCTAAAAAGGTTTATATTGTATACGGTTCTCCTTGTAGTCGGTAAATCAACATGGGTTAATGATAGAGCAACAAAAGATGACTTAATTGTTGATATAGATAAAATATGGGAATGCATTAGTTTTTGCAACAAATACAATAAACCAAATAAATTGCAAGCAAATGTTTTTGAAGTAAGAAAAAATTTGATAGAGCAAGTAAAGATGAGAGTAGGCAACTGGCAGAATGCTTTTATAGTTGGTACATATCCATTAAAAATGGAAAGACAAAGGCTTGCTGATAAGTTGGGAGCTGAGCTTATATTTATAGAATGTGACAAGGAAACATGCTTATTAAGGGCAACTAATGAAAATTGGAAAAAATATATAGAAGAATGGTTCGAGGATTTCCAACAATAGCCCCCCGCCTTAGCAAAAATGAAATCGGTGCTTGGGGACTGTAAGGGGACCCTCTTTTTCACACAAGGCAAAAATTTCATTTTTTTTCAAAAAATACAAAGATATTTTTGAGAAAGGAAGATTATAGTGACTAGAAGGGAAAAATTAGATGAAATATTCAAAGATATAGATGAAAATAAAAAATCCTTGATAAATCCACTTTTGGACAACATAGCTTTTTTAGAACAAAGAATGGAAGAATTAAGAAAACTGCCATTTATGGAAATACATCCTAAGGATTCTACTAAACAAAGACCAACAACTGCCTCAAAATTATATAAAGAGTGTTCGCAAAGCTATATGAATGCAATTAGAACTGTATATTCAATGATTAATGGACATGAAGTAGATGAAGACCCAGTTGAAAAGTTTATGAAGGAAAGAGGATACGACAATTAATTACTTAGAACAATATTATAATGAAATAAAAAGTGGAAATATAATAGCAGGATTAGAACTGAAAACAGAATTACAGAAATTAATTAAGGATTTAAAGAATCCACAGTATAAATATGACACCGAATATGCACATTTAAGAATTGAGTTCATGGAAAACTTGTGTTTACAGAGTAAGAAGCCTTTTTACAATAAGCCGATGGAATTATTGCTATGGGAAAAGGCATTTATTGAGACAGTTTATTCTTTTAAAGTATATGATGAAGATTTAAAGCGATGGATAAGACGATTCAAAAATGTTCTTCTATTGATAGCAAGAAAAAATGGAAAGACTACACTAATGGCAGCAGATGCTCACACCGATTTAAGAATCGGAGAGGGTGGAACAGATATAGTCTGTGCTTCTAATGACGATAAACAAGCAAGTTTGCTATGGAATGAAATAGATAATATGAGGAAAGCAATAGACCCACACTCAAAAGTAACTCATAGAAATATGTCGGAAATTTGCAATAAGAAAAAGAATATAAAAATATTCAAAATGTCAAGCAAAACACAAAATAAAGACGGTAGAAATATAGATAAAATGTATATGGATGAAAGCCACGATGCACCAAATGATGAGATTGCTGAAGCTGGTCAAAAATCTATGTCAACAAAAGAAGAACCTTTATTTATAAATCTAACAACAGAAGGATTTATAAACGATGGATATTTGGACAATGAATTAAAACATGCTAGAGAGGTTTTGTTTGATGAACAACCTGATATTCATTATTTACCATGGCTTTATACGCAAGATAGCGAGGAGGAAGTATGGCAAAACGAACAAAGCTGGTACAAGTCAAATCCTCGGTTTAGGAATAGTTAAAAAATGGAATTTTTTAAGAGGGGAAATTGAAAATTCAAAAAGGTCACAAACAAAAAGAATGCATACTTTATGCAAAGATTTCAATATAAAACAAAATAATGCTCAAGCATGGCTTATGTATGAGGATTATAACTATGAACAAGAACCATTTAGTTTAGAAGACTTTAGAGGTTCTTTTTGTTTGGGAGCTGTTGATTTATCTGCAACAACTGATATGTGTAATGCAAAAATATTACTAATGAAGCCAAATGATAAAAAGAAATATATTCATACACATTATTGGATTTTGGAGAAAAAACTTACTGATAGCGATGACATATCTGCAGGAGCAAAATATCAAGAATGGGCAAGAAAGGGTTTACTTACAATTCATGATGGAAATGAAATAGATATTACAAAAATAGCAGACTGGTTTTATCATCTATATAAAGATTATAACATTAAATCATACATAACAGGTTACGACCAAAGATTTTCAAAAGCATTTACAGACAGAATGAGTGACTTTAGTTTTGAAATAGAAATGATTTTACAAGGTAAAGTGTTAAGTAATGCTATGAAATATGTAGAAGCAGATTTAAAAGATAGGCTTATAAATTATAACAATAATGAAGTCGATAAGTGGTGTCTAGGAAATTCAGCAGTTGAAATGGATAACTTAGGAAATATTATGTGCGTTAAAGTAAAAAAACAAGCAAGTAAGAGAATTGACGGGGCCATAACACTAATAATTTTATATGAATTGTATAGACGTTACCGTAGTGAATTTCACAAACTAATAGACAAGGAGTAGATAAAATGGGATTATTTGATTTTATAAATAAATTTAAAGACATAAAAACAAATATGCAGTATGCAAAAATTTTAAATGGGTATACTCCCATTTTTTCACAGTTTGGTCAAGATATTTATGCAAGTGATGTAGTACAACAAGCAATATCTTGTTTAGTAACGGAATTAACAAAAGCAAATCCATGTCATGTAATGAAAGATACCAAAAATAATACTAATGATTTAACGCCAGTTGATAAAAGTAATATACAGAGATTATTGGAACAACCGAATGAACGAATGACGCAAACAGATTTTTTTGAAAAAATGTACTGGCAATTATTTTTAAATTACAATGCTTTTATTATTCCTACTTATATTAGAGATAATAGGGGAAGTAAAACATACACAGGGCTATATCCGATACAACCAACGAATGTTACATTTTTACAAGATTCAACAGGAAAGTTATTTGTAGAATTCTTATTTGCAAATGGATATAAAACTACACTTAGATATTCTGACATAATACATATAAGATATAGATACTCTGTGAATGAATTTCTAGGAGGAAATGAATCCGGACAACCTGATAATAAAGCAATACTAAAAACGCTAGACTTAAATCATACATTATTACAAGGAGTTTCAAAAGCTCTAAAAAGTTCATTTGCTATTAATGGAGTCATTAAATATAACACGTTGATGGACGATGGAAAAATGGAAGAAAACATTAAAAAGATAGAAAAGCATTTAGCTAATAATGAAAGTGGATTCCTTCCTTTAGATATAAAAGGAGAATTTATACCACTACAAAATAAAATTCAATTAGTAGATGCTAACACATTAAAATTTATTGATGAAAAAATATTGAGAAATTTTGGTGTATCTCTTCCTATTTTGATAGGAGATTATACAAAGGAACAATATGAAGCTTTTTATCAGAAAAGCCTTGAACCTGTATTAAAAAGAACAGGAGAGTCTTTCACAATGTCGCTATTTACTGATAGAGAGAAAGGCTTTGGAAATAAAATTTTGTTATATCCACATGAATTAATTTTTATGAATACTGGTCAGAAGATAGACTTATTTAATTTATTAGTTGATAGTGCAAGTTGCTATAAAAATGAAGTTAGAACAGCATTTGGAATGAGGCCTTTAAAAGAACTTGCTGGACAAATTGCTATGTCTAGCAATAAATCAAATGCCGAGAACAATAAAATAGAAAATGAAAATAATGGAGGGATAGGAAATGAAGAATGAACTGATTAGAAGAAATTATGCTGCTGAATTTAGAGCAGATGAAAAAAGTGGGCTTATTGAAGGTGTTCCAATAGTTTTTGATACACCTACTGATATAGGAGGAATGTTTGAGGAAACTATTTGTAAGGGTGCAATAAGTAAAGACGTTATAAAAGATGTTAGATTTTTTTGGAATCATAACATAGATGAAAAAGCAATTGCTAGAACTATAATACCAATTGAAAAGTTGGGGGGAATGACACTTGAAATTAAAGATGACCTAGTAAAAATGCTTATGAATCCAAACAGAAAAAGAAGCGATGCAAATGATTTATGCCTTGCAATAGAAGATGGTGTAATAAATGCAATGTCTTTTATGTTTGGTGTAGAAGAGGAACGTTGGGAAGATTTAGATACGAATTATCCTAAACGTTTTATAACTAAAATTAGTCCCTTAATTGAAGTATCAGCTGTTAATTTTCCAGCTTATGCTTCAACATCAATAAATGCTCGTAGGGATTTGTCAACGGAAAATGACAAATATGTGTTGGAAAAAGCACGTGAAAATCGAGCTAGTGTTATGGAAAATGACACACTAAATAAATTAAAGCTTGAAAAGCTAAAACTAAAATATTTATTAGGAGGAAAATAAAAATGAAAGATTTTTTAAAAAAATTAATTGAAAGAAAAAAAAGAGAATTAAAAGAAAAAGAAGAAAAAATGAAAGCATCACAAGACATTGAGGAAGTAAGAAGTCTAGGAGACACATTAATAGCATTACGTGATGAAATTAATGAAGCAGAAGAGCAACTTAAAGAATTAGATAAAAAAGAACCAAGTGATGGTAATGATGACAGAGAAGGAGAAAACAATGGAAGTAACAATAATGATGTTACGGAAGGAAGAAGTGCAAATGGATTTAATCCAGACGCAACATTAAACATTGTTGGACAAGCAAGAATGAATCAAGGTGGAGAGCAACGTTCTAATGAAGAAGATATACTTTCTTCAATGGAATACAGACAAGCATTCAAACATTATGCACAAACTGGAGAAAGAACAGCAAGATTAAATGAAATATTAACACAATATAGAACAGAAACAAGAGCAGCAGGAGAAGTAACAAGTGAAGAACTTGGAGTTTTAATTCCACATACAGTTTTAAAAGAATTAATAAAAGGAATTGAAAAATCTTATGGACAATTATCATCAAGAGTTCGTATGTTAAATGTTCAGGGCGGTGTTGAAATTCCAATATCAGAATTTGAAGCAACTTTCACTTGGAGTGGAAAAGAAGGTAATGACAAAGAACATGGTGTTAGTGAAGAACAAAAAGTTAAAGGAGTTACTGGAAGTGTATCATTCTCATATCACATTGGTGAGATAAGAATTGCTCAATCATTATTACAAAGCATTCTATCTGTTGAAGTATTCGAGAAAGAATTAATTAATGCTTTATTAACAGCATATTTAAAAGCTAGAGATGAGGCAGTATTAAGAGGAACAGGAGAAAATCAACCAACTGGTATTCTAACAGATGTTGCAGCAGGATTACAAAGAGTTCCAAAAGAAAACATCATAGAATTTACTGAAGAAGAAATTGCTGACTGGACAGCTTGGGAAAGAAAATTATTTGCTAATATACCAATTGGTATGGAAGGTGCAAATCCTGAATTTGCTATGGCAAAACAAACATACGTAAGTGAACTATGTACAATGAAAGATGCTAACAATCAACCAATAAACAAAGCTGGATTTGATGTTAGTGATAAGCAATATAAATTCAATGAATATCCTGTACTTAGAACAGAACAAGATTTATTCAAATCATTTGCTTTATGTGGAAATGGAGACATCTTCGGAATTTTCTGGGTACCTGAAAAAGCTTATGGTATCAATTCAAACTTAACATTTGGATATAAGAGATACTTTGACGATGATAAGAATAAATGGATTACAAAAGGTTTAGTAATTTTAGATGGTAAACCACTAAATACAAATTATGTATATATTCTAAAAAAAAAAGTAAAGTAGAACCAATCAAGGTAAGTGTACCAAGTGCAGAGACTTCTTTAAATCTAGGAGAAAAGACAGTTCAAGATTTATGTGAGAACTTAAATATTGATGAAGAGGGTAATGTAACAGGTTCTTTAAAACATATTGATAATTGGACAGAATTTAGCAAAACTGATAATAGTGGAAACTTTATACCTTTATATTTCGAGGAAGCAAAAGGACAAGCAAAAGGTACTGTCAAATGTGAATTGAAGGGAACAGGAGCTAAATTGAGAAAACCTGTTGCAGTAGACGAAAAAGATGGTTTAATAGTATTCCAAGTACATAACAAAGACAATACTATTGAAATTACAAGCAAAGGTAAGGAAACTAAGACACTTAACTTAAGTCAAGTAGAATTAAAAACTGAATAAAAGTGGGAGGAAAAACCATTATGTTAGAAGAAGTTAAAACCATGTTAGGAATAACTGGTACATATCAAGATGAAACCATAAAAGGATATATTGAAGAAGTAAAACAATTTCTGATAGATGGTGGAGTTGATAAAGAAATAGTGGAAGCCGATACAAGTGTAGGAGTAATAGCAAGAGGTGTAGCTGACCTTTGGAATTATGGAAGCGGAGGGACATTGTTCTCTCCGTATTTCTTACAAAGAGCAACACAATTAAGTTATAAGGATAAGACAGAAAAACAAGTGGAGGAGGAAAGCTGATGAGTTATAGATTACAAATAGAAAATCCAATTCCACTTATATTATTGATACCAACTTCTACTGAAAAGGTAAAAGGTGTGAACCAAAAAATATATCCTACAATTGAGGAGGCATTGAAAGTATTAGATAAGAATAAGAAACCAGCAAATTTATTTTTTGGGAGTTTCAAAACTTATGGAGGAACGGAACAAAATGTAAATGGTATATATTCTATCCAAGATACTGCAAATATAGAAACATGGTATAGACCAGATATAACAAGTAATTGCAGAATTGTAAGAGAAAGTGACAACGCAATTTTTGACATCATAAATGAACCTGAGGATATAGACCAAAGACATCAATTTTTAAAATTCAAAGTAAAACGAATAAAGGGTGGTGTTTAATATGAGCAATAAAACCTATTTAGAATTTGATGGATTTGATGAAGTAATTACAAGACTTAATAAGTTGAATGCTAATACAAAAGTTATTGCGGAAAAAGCACTCAAAAAATCACATTCAATAATTACCAAGAAATCAGAAGAAGGTATAAATCTACATAAAGATACAGGAGATACAGAAAAAAGTTTGTATCGTGAAGGTAAAGTTGAATGGGCAGGAACTTTAGCTAGCATTGGTGTTGGATTCAGTATTAGTAAAGGTGGGCTTGCATCTATATTTTTAATATATGGTACACCTAGACATGTGGTAAGTAACCAATATGGAAAAACCTCAAAAACAACGAAAGGAGTTACTGCCGATAGAATATTATCTACAACATTAAATCAAAAGAAGAATAATGCAATACGAAAAGAAGTGTTAAAAGTTCAAGAAGAAATATTTTTTGAAGAAATAAGGAGGCTTAATGGTTAGATATGAAGGATTTATTAATAAAAACATTAAATAAATTAGACTACCCTATTTACTTACAAGGAACACTTGGAGAAGATGAGCCATATCCTGAATCGTTTTTTACTTTTAAGAATATAGAAACATTTGGTAATGAGTTTTATGATAATAATGAACATTCATATATTTGGGAGTTTATAGTTGCTTTTTACTCAAGTGATTCTAATTTAGTAAATACAAAATTATTAGAGGCAAAAAAACAATTAAAAAAAGAGGGCTTTATTGTTAGTGGCAAAGGATATGATGTTGCTAGTGATGAAGCAACTCACACAGGGCGAGCAATAATCGTCAAAATAATTGAAAAATAGGAGGTAAAAACATGAATAAAGAATTAGACGAAATTTATGAATACAGAGGCATAGAAGATTTAGTTGCAGCCGAAGTATTACAAGATAATAATAAAGAAGGAGAAGGCTACAAAGTAGGAGAAGTTTTTGCGATAGCAGGAGTTGCTGAAATAGGTAAAAATACAGCTAACTCAAGTGAACCACATTATTATAACAATATACCAGCAGTTGTTGTTACATCAGTTGGAGCAGATACAATTACTTGTTCTACATCAGCAATACCTTTAGATGTACTAGGTAGAATTACAGGACAAAATTATGATGATGAAACTGGAACTTTAATAGAAGGAGAAAGAGAAACAAAGTATTTTGCTATAGGTTATAAAACTAAAAAAACTAACGGTCAATATGTCTATGTATGGAGATTAAAAGGAACATTTAATATTCCAGATAGTGACCATGCGACAGAAAATGATGGAACAGATGCAAAGGGACAATCAATTATTTACACAGGAATAAATACTACACATAAATTTGAAAAAGTCAAAGATAAATATGGAAATAAAAAAGGTGCAAAAGCTATTAATGTTGATTTAGAAAAAGATTTAGCAGATGTTTCAACATTCTTTGATACAGTTACAACACCAGATACTTTAAAAAAAAAGAGTAAAGTAGAACCAATCAAGGTAAGTGTACCAAGTGCAGAGACTTCTTTAAATCTAGGAGAAAAGACAGTTCAAGATTTATGTGAGAACTTAAATATTGATGAAGAGGGTAATGTAACAGGTTCTTTAAAACATATTGATAATTGGACAGAATTTAGCAAAACTGATAATAGTGGAAACTTTATACCTTTATATTTCGAGGAAGCAAAAGGACAAGCAAAAGGTACTGTCAAATGTGAATTGAAGGGAACAGGAGCTAAATTGAGAAAACCTGTTGCAGTAGACGAAAAAGATGGTTTAATAGTATTCCAAGTACATAACAAAGACAATACTATTGAAATTACAAGTGAAGGAAAGGAAACTAAGACACTTAACTTAAGTCAAGTAGAATTAAAAACCGAATAAAATAAGGAGGAAAATCCAATATGGAGTTAAAATTAAATATTTATGAAAATAAAACTATAGTTAAAACATACATAGCAGAATCATATGATTTGTTGTTTGGAACAGTTGAAGATTTATTAAATATTATTGATATAGACAATATTAAAAGTTTAGGTAATACAGAATTAATAAAAGCAATAGCAAAGGTTCTTTCTAATTCATTAGATATAGTAAAACCATTGTTAAAAGATGTTTTTGAAGGCTTGACAGACGAAGAATTGAGAAAGACGAAACTGAATGAAATTATTAAAGTTATAGCAAATATTATAACATATTCTATAAATGAGATAACAAAAGGAAATGATGGAAAAAACTAGAAGCGGGGAGCAATATTAATGCTCCCCTTTATCAAATATTATTCGAATTACAAATGAAAATTTGTGAGCGATTTTTAGGAATAACACCATTCGATATTAGAAAAGAAAAAATAAGTGAAGTATTTATTCTTGTTAGAAGATTAAATATTTATGATAGTAAAAATAAAACTCGAAATAAAATCAGGAAACCAGCTGGTGATAGCTGGTTTTAATTTGTGCTAAAAAGAGGTGAGAAGAGTGCCAAAGGGAGAAGATATAACAACCAAATTTAAAATTGATATATCAGAATTAAAAAAAGGAATAACTGAAGCAAATAATCAAATAAAGCTTGCAAATTCTGAATTTAAAAAGGCGAGTGCAGGAATGAATGATTGGAGTAAATCAAGTGATGGTTTAAGTGCAAAACTAAAGCAACTAAAATCAACAATAGAAGCTCAAACTTCAAAACTACAATCATATCAAGCACAATTACAAACAGCACAAAAATATGAAAGACAATCAGCTACTGAAATTGAGAATTTAAAACAAAAAATTGAAGAAGCCAAAAGGGCTTATGGAGAAAATTCTAATGAAGTAAAGAACCTGTTAAGTCAATTAAGTTCGGCAGAGCAAGTACACTCTTCAATGAAGAAGCAAGTTGCAGATTTAACAGTTACTATAAATAATCAAGAGGCAGCAGTAGCAAAAACAGAAAAAGAATACAATAATTATAACGCTCAACTACAAGCTATACAAAAAGCTGAGGAAAAAGCAAATAGTACAACCAGTAAATTATCAAATACGATAGAAGCACAACAAGGTGTTCTTGATGAAGTAAAAGAAGCATACAAAAATGCTGTTTTACAATATGGTAAAAATTCAACAGAAGCGAAGAATTTAGCAAAAGAAATAACATCATTATCCAGCGAATTAGAAGAAAATAAATCAAAGATGGAGAAAGCAGATGCTGCAGCAGATAAACTAGATAAAAGTTTAGATGACGTTGGAAATTCAGCAAATAAAGCATCTAATGGAGGATTTACTGTTTTAAAAGGTGCTCTTGCAAATTTAGCAAGTAGTGCAATTGAAGGATGCATAGGTTTATTAGGAAAATTAGGCGGAGCCTTAATTGATGCTGGGAAAAAAGCAATAGAGAGCTATGCAGAGTATGAACAGTTAGTAGGTGGTGTTGAAACTTTATTCAAAAATAGTGCAGGAATAGTTGAAGAATATGCAAATAATGCATATAAAACAGCTGGACTTTCTGCAAATGAATATATGGATACAGTAACTAGTTTTAGTGCTAGTTTGTTACAGAGCTTAGGAGGAGATACTGAAAAGGCTGCAAATTATGCTAATCGTGCAATTGTTGATATGTCTGATAATGCTAATAAAATGGGTACATCAATGTCGTCAATTCAATATGCATATCAAGGTTTTGCTAAACAAAATTATACAATGCTAGATAACTTAAAATTAGGATATGGTGGAACCAAAGAAGAAATGTCAAGATTGATTAGTGATGCTTCAAAATTAATTGATGTTCAAAAAGAGTTAGGCATTACAGTAGATGCTAATGATATGTCGTTTGGAAATATAGTAAATGCAATAAGTGTAGTTCAAAAAGAGATGGGAATTATGGGAACGACATCTGAAGAAGCAAGCAAAACTATTCAAGGAAGTATTAATTCAATGAAAGCTTCATGGAGAAATTTACTTACAGGAATGGCTGATGAAAATGCCAATTTTGATACGTTACTTACTAATTTTATTAAGAGTATTGGTACTGTTGCAAAGAATTTAATTCCTCGAATCAAAGTGGCTTTCAATGGTATAGTAAATCTTATTAACGAACTCTTACCACAAATACTTTCAATGGCTAGTAGCATATTACCTGATTTATTAAGAGGAGTAACTCAGCTAATTCAAGGATTAATAGATGCATTACCAAATTTGTTACAGTCAATAATAAGCACAATTACAAGTTTCTTACCTGAATTCATAACTGCAGGTATTGATATAGTAGAAAGCCTCTTAGAAGGACTTGGCAAAACAATACCACAAATAGTTGCAGCAATAGTAGAAATGATTCCCAAAATAGTACAAGCATTAGTGAATGGAATTCCAAATTTAATACAAGGTGCAATTCGATTTTTTATGGCCATAATAGATGCTATTCCTACAATTATAAAAGCAATTTTAAATGCTCTACCACAAATTATAAATAGTATTGTTACTGGTTTAATAACAGGAATACCACTTTTAATAGATGGTGCTGTTCAATTGCTTATGGGAATAATAGATGCTATTCCGCAAATAATTCAAGCATTAATTCCAGAAATTCCTAAAATTGTTATGACGATAGTTCAGGTTTTAATTCAAAATTTACCTCAATTAATACAAGGTGCCGTCAAATTATTTATGGGCCTAGTTATGGCAATACCTCAAATATGCGTGGAATTATTAAAAGCAATACCTCAAATTATTACAGCGATATTCCAAGGACTCGCAGAGTTACCTCGGACAATTGGGCGAATTCTTTAGTGGTATTTGGTTAGGAATACAAAATATCTTCTCAGGAGTTGGCCAATGGTTTGGAAATATGTTCCAACAAGCATGGGATAATATAGTATCAATATTCCAGGGAATAGGAAATTTCTTTGGAAGCTTATGGAATAATGTAACACAAATACTTAGTGGAGTAGCAGAATGGTTTAGAGAAATGTTCCAACAAGCATGGAATAATATAGTATCAATATTCCAGGGAATAGGAAATTTCTTCGGAGACTTATGGAATAATGTAACACAAATACTTAGTGGAGTAGCAGAATGGTTTAGAGAAATGTTCCAACAAGCATGGAATA
>CANRMM010000021.1 GCA_947631745.1 uncultured Clostridia bacterium | reverse complement strand
ATGGATAGTTTAGATATAGCAGAATTATTATCAATTTTACAAAATGAGGAGGTGAAAGATAATGAATAAAGATATTATGCAAATGACTATAGAAGAATTGAGAAAATTAGAAAATATGAAACCAATTAATTTATTCGATTCTATTGTTATTGTTCCTATGGGATATTTACATGATAGTGGTTATAGGTGTATGAAATATATTTTAATGTTCAAAAACGAAATTGTTGGTGTAGTTGGTGGTGGTAGTGATGTTATACATATAAATGGAATAGGTGGATATGGTGATAATTTTTATAAAACAATGAAAAATGGGAAAAAAGGTTATGATTGGCGACTAGATTGTTTACCAAAAAGCCAATGTTTAAGATTGTTTAGTGATGAATTATGCCAATGTGATGATTATATAGGCACAAGTGATTTTATATTTTATGTAAAAGAAAATGCTAAAAGAAAGTAAATGAATAAAAAGAGAGGTTGATATATATCAATGGAGTTATTTGAATTAGAGAAAGAAATAAAATTGAAAAAAAATAGCAAGAAAAGGAAAGAAGAACGAATTTTATTACTATTAAATAAACTTGGTCTTCATGCTACAGATTTTTCTAAAGAAAGAATTAGTTGTAGCTCAACAGATTCTCAAAAAATAAATGTATATGCAGAACTAATAAAAATGGAAGATGACATCGAATTAATTACAAAAGAATTAGATATTTTATTAGATGAAGCAAAAGATAAGGAAAAAATATTTAATGAATTCAATGATAGAGATAAGCAAATATATATAGAAAAACGATTATTAGGGTATTCAAATAATAAAATAAGTTATTTACATGGTATTGGTAAGAGAAGAATAAATAAAATTATTGAAAAAATTAAAAAAAGTTCCCCCTAGTTCCCACTTAATGTTTTAAAATGGTATTGTGGTAAATAATAAAGCCACGCTCACCAGCCTCCGAAACATCATCTCTTGTAGGTGATGTACTGATGATATCATCACCTGCCGAGGTTAAAAAGGTAACGGATAGCTATTCTGATGTCATTGGTACATTGTCTATAAGACAATAATAGTTTGATTTTGAAGAAACTTAAAGTGTTTCTTTTTTTTGTATAAGGAGGAATATGAAATGAATGGGGAATTATTTTATATAATACTCATTTTATTGTTAATGTATTATGCATACAGATATTATAAATACAAGAAACGAAAATAAAAAAATTTATTACTGTTTTCGATACAAGTGTAAAAAATGTCCAATACAATTGAGATGTCAGAATGAAGAAAGGAAGATTTTAAATGGAAAAAAAAGACATAAAAATGCAAGTAGTAAGACCTTTTAGTGATTCAGAAAATAATGAAAAGCTTATAGAAAAGGGATATATAACAGTTACTGAGAAAAGAGCAGAAGTATTAGAAGGTAAAAATAAATATGGTAAACAATATGCTAAAAGGGTAAATTCAAATAAAGAATAATAAATTGTTTATGTAGAAAGGAGATATATATGAATTTAAATAAAATTATCAGATTTAAATTATTACAATTAAGTTCTAAATACGAAATATCTCTAATAGAAATTCAAATACCTAAAAAAAGCAAAATTAGTCATATAATAAATTTCAACTATAGATTAAAAAAAGAACCTAAGACAAATAACATTTGTAAAAAGTTCTACAATAAAAAAGATTTAGTGAGTTGGTTAATGTGTATAAATTAACAGATAAAGAAAAGAAAAAAATAATAGCTGACTATTTGAACACAAATAACTATTGTGAGACAGCTAGAATCAATGGTATTCATGAATCAACTGTAAGAAACATAGTAAAGAAAAACAGTGATATAACGAAAATGTACGAGGAAAAAGAGCAAGAAAACACTAAAGACATATTAGAGTACATGGATTCAATAACAAGTAAACAAAAAAAGATAGTAGACTTATCATTATCTGCAATTGAAAAAAAATTAAAGAATCCAGATATGTTTACTAATGTTAAAGACATTGCAACTGTATATGGAATAATATTTGATAAAGCTTTAAAATATAAAGAAATGAAAATAAGACAAGCAGAATTACAAAAAACTAGAAAAGATATTGAAGATTTGACTACACTTGCTGATATGTTGGGGTTTAAGAAGTGAATCAAACAATAAAATGGTTGCCTTTTTCACAAAAACATATAGATTATATATTAGCAAGTAAAGATAATAAAGCAAATGTTGCAGAAGGTGCAGTGCGTGCTGGTAAAACTATAGATAATTGTATAATGTTTGCATTAAATCTAGAATATACACAAGATAAGATACATTTAGCAAGTGGTTCAACATTGGCAAACGCTAAATTAAATATAGGAGAATGTAATGGATTTGGTTTAGAACATTTATTTAGAGGCAGATGTCATTGGGGTAAATTCAAAGACAATGAAGCTTTATTTGTTGATACAAAAACAGGAGAAAAAATAATAATATTTGCAGGTGGTGGAAAAGCAGATAGTTATAAAAAAATATTAGGAAACTCATATGGATTATGGATAGCAACAGAAATAAATGAGCACTACGATAGTGATAATTCTAAAGAATCATTCATAAAAGTTGCATTTGCTAGACAATTAGCTAGTCAAAATCCAAAATGGTTTTGGGATTTAAATCCAGGTAATCCTTTAGATACAATATATACAAACTACATAGATTTATGGGAGAAAAAAGGATTAGTAGGAGGGTATAATTATAGTCATTTTACAATATATGATAATAATGCAATAACTGAGGATAGAAAACAAGAGATAATAAGCCAATATGACCAAAGTAGTATATGGTATCAAAGAGATATACTTGGAAAAAGAGTAGTGGCAGAGGGTCTTATATATCGTGAGTTTAAAGATTATCATATAATAAAAATGAAAGATTGGAATGCAATAGATGAAAAAGGAAACTATACAAACGAAATAAGAAAAGCATTAAAATTTATAACAGTAGGTGTCGATTTTGGTGGAAATATATCAGCACATAGTTTTAATGCTACAGGCTTTACACATCAATTTAGGAAATTTGGTACAATAAAACAAAAAAGAATAGCTGAAAGAATAGATGATAAAAAACTGACAGAGGAATTTGTCAGTTTTATTAAAGAGTTAAAACAAGAATATCCAAATACAAATATAATTGACATAAGGTGTGATAGTGCTGAGCAAACTTTAATAGCTGGTTTTCAAAGAGCATTAAGAGAAAACAATATAGCAATACCTATAAATAATGCAATAAAAGGTGTTATATTAAATCGAATTAAATTTTATTGTAAGATGTTCAGTACCAATAAATATTTCGTTTTAGAATGTTGTAACGATTTGATAATGGCATATAAAACAGCTGTATGGGAAAAGGGAAAAAATGATGTAAGATTAGATGATGGAAAACAAGATGTAGATAGCTTAGATGCGCAAGAATATTCTACAGAACCATATATGGATATATTAGTACAGATAAATTAAGGAGTTGATATAGATGGAAAAAATAGTAATTGATTTTTTAAAAGAACTTGGTTATGAATCTAGTGTAATAGATAAAGAACAAGAAAAAAGAGTTAATGAAATGTTGGAATGGTATAAAGGTAAAACTAAACAACATAATTACCAAATTTTCAATGGGAAAAAACTTGTGAAAAGAGTTTATAAAAGTTTAAATATAGCTAGTCAATTATGCGCAGATTTATCAGATTTCTTTTATAACGAAAAATTAGATATAACAATAGATAATGCTAGAGTACAAAAGAAAATTAATGAATGTCTTGAGCAAAATGGTTTTTTAGATAATTCTAACAAGTTAATGCAATTAGTAAAAGCTTTAGGAACAGGAGCATATGTAGCATATTTAGATAATGATGTTCTTAAGATTAATTATAATAATGCAACAAATATAGTTATTTTAGAATCTGATAAAGGTGAAGTACAAGATGTTCTGTTTTGGAGTTCAAAGAAAGTATTAAAGGGAACAGAATATTATATAAATGCGCATATTTTAAAAGATGGTGGATATACAATATACAATAGAAAATATATAAAGAAAAACAATAGTGAAAACTTTGAAAAAATTGATTTAGGAGAAACAGAAGAAATAGAAACACATTCATATGTACCAAGATTTTCAATGTTATTTACTCCAGAAGTAAACAATAAGGATATAAATAGTCCTTATGGTATTAGTTGTTATGCTAATGCTACAGATACAATTCTTGCATTAGATAGGGCATATGATAGTTTTGACAACGAAATTGCTTTAGGGAGAAAAAGAGTATATGTTCCAACAAATGCAATACAATTTAATATAAATGATAATGGTGAAGCAGTACCAGCATTTGATGAAAATGATATTGCTTTTTATGCTTATCCTGGAAAGGACAATGATAAGTTAGTAGAATCAAGTTTTGATTTAAGAATAGACCAAATAACATCAGCAATTCAAGGTCAATTAAATTTATTGACTTCTAAGGTAGGATTAGGTCATAACTATTATAAGTTTAAAGATGGTCAAGTATATGTTAATACAGACAATATTGTTAGTACTAATAGTGATGTTTATAGGAAAATAAAAAAGCAGGAGAACATTATAACAAAAGCAATAACACAATTAATTTATGCAATTGCAGAATTAATAGGAATAAAAACCAAATTTAATGTTTCAATATTTTATGATGATACAATAATCGAAGATACAGAAAAATCAAGACAGCAAGCACAAACAGAGTATAATTCAAAGTTAATTAGTAAGGCACAATACTATCGTGATGTTTATAAATTAAAAGACCCAGAAGCTATAAAATTTGCAGAGCAAATGAATAAAGAAATAAAGGAACAAACAATAACTGATGGGAATGAATTTAATTTAGTTGAGTAAGTGATTATACATGGCAAATTTAGAAGATAAAATAGATAAAGCAATAAAGCCTCTAATTAATATGTATGAAAGAATCGAGAATGACTTGTTAGTGGAAATAGCTAGTCATTTTTTGTATAATGAAGAATTTCTTAATAGTGATTATTGGAGAATACAAAAACTCAATGAAATGGGTTTATTTAATCAGAATGTAGTTAATTATATTGCTAAATATTCTGGTAAGACAGAGGATGAAATAAAGAGAGCCTTACAACAGATACAAGTAGATACAATTAACTTAGATAATTTGAATAAATTATTTGAAGATGGAATGTTAAAAATAAATCCTAACATATTGATTAATAATGCTACAATTCAAAATATTGTAAATTTAGCTTACAATGAGCTTTCTAAAAGATTTATACAGTTATCTAGTAAAATAGAACAATCAACAATAGAATCATATTTAAATATAGTAGAAGAAGCATATTTAAAAACTAGTATGGGGACACATTCATATGATGAAGCAATAAGAAGTTCAATTGATGAACTTGGAAACAATGGAATAACGACTTTAAGATACAAAACAACGAATGAATCAGGTAAAGTAGTAGGAATAAGAAATTATGATATTACAGGCACTGTTAGAAGAGAAGTTTTAACAGCTAGTAGACAATTAGCAAATAATATTAATTTAGAGATAGCTAATGAACTCGAATGTGAATATTTATACTTGTCCGAACATTTGCAATGTAGGGAATCTCATTTTTCTTGGCAAGGTACAATAATAAAAAAAGAGGATTTAGTCAAAATAACAGATTATGGTTCTGTATCTGGATTAGGTGGAATTAATTGTCAGCACTATGCAGAAGCATATTTTGGAGATGCAAGAGGTAGTGAATTAAAAACTTTTACAAAAGAAGAAACAGAAAAAGCTTATACATTATCTCAAAAACAAAGGTATCTTGAAAGAGGTGTAAGAAAATGGAAACGAAAAACTGAAATGTTTAAATCTAATGGTGATAAGCAAGCATACAATAAAAGTAAAAATAAATTGAAGGAATGGAGAATTAAGACTAAAGATTTTACAGAAAAAAATGAAGTTAAAAGAGATTATACTAGAGAGTATACTGAGTTTAACAATGCCTTATTTAAAGATAATACTATAGAAAAAGATTTTAAAAAATTAGATAATAAAGTAGAACATTTAATTATTTATGATATAAATACTGAAAAACAACTATTAAAAACAACTAATAATAGTAATAATAGTGTAGGTGGAATAGAAACACTTAAACTATTTTTAACTTCTAAACAGAATAGTTTAGTTGCTGTTCATAACCATCCTAGCAATTCATCGTTTTCATTTACAGATATAAGTACATTTAATAAATATAAATCAATTAACTTAATCGTAGTAAAAACTGATAAATACTTTTATTTTTTAGAAAAAAATGGTATAAATAAAGTTAAGCAAAAAGTTTTAAAAGATATAAATGCTAAATTAAGGAGTATCTATTTTAGGAAATATGGAAAGAATATAGAAACTCGACATTTAATAAACGAAAGAATAGCTAAAGAAATTGGGTGGAATTATGGAAGAATTGAAAGAAAATAATTCAAATTATCTATTTGATGATAGAGAATTAGAAAAATTAGAAGATAAAGAGATAAAAATAGATGAAGAATTTGAAAAGAAAATAAATGAAGAAATGAACAATTATATAAAAAAGCATCCTATAGAATATCAAAAAAACACTCAAAAATAAAATTAGGGTGTTTTTATTTTGAAAGAAATATATAATGCTTTTTAATTAGCACTATCTTATAGGTAGTGTACTGATGGTATGGCTTGTCTATCTTAAATAAGATATTACGATATATATAAATAAGTAAAGACATATCGTTAGTGCAGTGCTTATAAAATAGCACTATAGCTCATCTACCAAGTTGTAGATAGAGGTCAAGTCGATAGAAATATCGGCTTTTATTATGTCCAACATAAAGACATTAAAGAATGGATTAAGTCCAACTTAAAGACTTAAAAGAAGGGAGAATCATGAACGATAATGTTCAAAATGTAGAAACAAAAACTACTGAAAACACTGAGCCACAAACAGTAGAACAAAAAGTGGGAGAAAAGACTTTTACACAAGAAGAATTTACTACAGCACTTCAAAATGAAGTGGCAAGAAAGACAAAAGGAATGCCTACTAAAGAAGAGTTGCGGGAATTTAACAAATGGAAAGAAAGTCAAAAAACAGAAACTCAAAAATTAATTGAGCTTCAAAAGGAAAACGAAACTTTGAAAACACAAATACTTGAGGAAAAGTCTAAAACAGTAGTTGCAAATGCTGGTGTAGATTCTAAATTTCAAAAGTTTGTCTTTAGTGAAGTTTCACAAATTGATGGGGAATTTGAAGTTAATCTTACAAATTATTTAAAAGATAATCCACAATTTCTTATCAAAAAAGAAGAGAAAAAACCTACTACAACAGGTTATTCTCAAAATAATGCTAACTATAGCGTTAATGAAGGAAAAGAATATTTAGATAAAAAATATTCCAAAAATCCATATTACAAAAAATAAAGCCAATAAGAAAGGAAGATGATAAAATGGCAGTATTATATGGAACACAAAATGTAGATGAAAATTATTCATCAGCAATAGAACCAAATTTATATAGTGATACAGTATTAATACCAGGTGTAACTTATACAGAAAAATATATGGAAGGTCCAGCAGGTGGATTATTTGTTCATAAGTTAGATAGTGGTAACGAGGTAGAACCAGGAACACCAGGTAGAGATTTCACAGATGAAGCAGCAAAGGATTCATTAATACCAATTGTATTTAATAATAATTTCCAAAAATCAAGAAAGATTTACGGAGTACAAGCATCAGCTGTTAAATTTGCAATGGCAGAAGAATATTTAGCAGATGCTTTAAATATGACTAAACAAGGTCGTCAATATTCTGGAATTGCTTGTATGGTAGAAGAAGGAACAGTTAGTGAAGATACTGAGACAACTACTCCAGACAATGCAGTAGAAAAATTAACAGCATTAAGAAAACAAATTAAGGATAATAAAGGTCAAGCTAATTTTGCTTTAGTTTCAACTGAAATTTATGCAGGATTACTTTCAAAATTAGGTTTGGCTACAGTTATGGACCCTGCTGTTACAAGTGGTGAACTTATGAAACGCTTTGGATTATCAATTATTGAATGTAATTCATTTGATAAAAAAGAAGCTAAATATTATGACAGAACAGGTTCTGAAAAAACAGTTGATTTAACAAGTGTTGAAATGATTGTTGGTTATAATGAAGCAGTTTCTATATTAGATAACTTTGCAATGTATCGCTTAAAAGATAGTGAAAACTTCGCAGGTTCAAAAGCACAAGTTGAATACAATACAGCTTTTACTGTAAACAGCCCTGCACAAGTTATTATTAAGAAAAAAACAGTAGATTAAAAAAATAAGAGGTGAAAAAATGAATAATTATATAGATAGCAATTATTATTATGATATTTATTCAGGCACTATAATACCTCAAAAAGAAATTGATAAATATTGCACAGAGGCAAGTAATAAAGTAAGATACAAAATATTAAATAAATCTATTAAAGATTTTGAATATGAAGTAAAACAAACTACTTGCCTAGTTGCAGATATTCTTTACAATCAAAATCTAAAAAAACAAAAATTAGAAAACATTCTAAATGGAACAGAGAAAATAATTTCTTCTGAAAAAGTTGGAGATTATAGTAGAAACTTATCTTCAATATCTATTAATGATTTGAAGTCTAGTATAGAAGCAGATGATAAAAGAATAGAAGAAGAAATGGAAACAAATTTATTATTTACAGGATTATTATATTCAGGAGCTTATGATGTTCGATAAAGATATAACTATTATAAATAAATGGTTTAATCCAAAAACGAAGAAAAACGAATATAAAGTGCATCATTTGAAAGGCTTTTGGAGTTCTGATGAAGGAATAAGTATTTCAAATACGCAGTTAATTAAAAATGATGGACTAGCTGTTAGAATACTTATGAGTGAACCAGGATATGTTAGTCCTAAAGAATTCCAATTAAATGGTAATGGATGGACACTACAAAATGATGATTATTTAGTGAAAGGGATAGTTAATAATATAACCACTATTTCTGATATTAAAGAAAATTATGAATGTATGAAAATAACAAAAGTATCAATTAAAGATTATGGCTCATTTGATATGCAACATTATGCAATAAAAGGCGAGTAATGAATTTTAAGTATAATGCTTCTTTTTCTTTAAAACAAAAAGAAAAAATAAAAGAAGAGTTAGGAATTAATCCAAATGGACGAGTTCAAAAAATAATAGATACATCAGTTATCCATTATTTAAGACTTTTAATGCCTAGAGACAATGGTGTTATGATTTCAAATACAAGAAATATAAGACCTGGATTAATAATAGTTGATACTCCATATGCTCACTATATGAATGAAGGTATTTTATATGTTATGCCTGAAAATAATAAAGGAGCTTTTCATGATTCCATAAGTGGTAGATATTGGAGTAAAAAAGGTGTAAAAAAAATACCAACTTCTACTTCTTTAACCTATCATGGAGGAGTAAATAGAGGAGCACACTTTGTTGAAAGAACTATAAATGAACATTTTAATGATATATTGAAAGAAGCAAGGAAAGAGGTAAAGAAATGATAGAATCAGTACAAAAATATGTTGAGAAATGCCCATATTTAGATGAATTTACTTCTGTTAATATAAACTATTTAGTTGATAAAGTAAAAGCATATTCAGTTAATGAAGGTGTGGGATATGACCCTATTATAAGTAAAGATATATTAGGTAATATGAATTGCCAATTTCAATTTTCGTTTGATGCTAAATTTTATTGGAATGATGAATTGGAGAACAATGTAAACAACTCCAAATTTTTTGAACATTTTAGAAATTGGTTAGAAGAAAATAATAAAAATAAAATATTTCCTGAAATTAAAGGAGTAACGATAGAATCCATTGGTGCAATTACCAATGGATATTTATTTGCAACAAATAGTGACGAAGCTATTTTTCGTATTAGTTGCATTATGTACTATTTTAAAGAAAGGTAGGTAAATATATGCCAAATTATAAAAAAGTAACTCGTGATTTAATAGCTACTTATTTAAATACTACACCAAAAGTAGAAAGTGAAAATTGGGGTATAGTTGGAGTAGGAATCACTGATTATGGTCAAGATTATAATGGACAAGTTACAACAACAAAATGGATTATACATAAAAATTCTATAAGTGAATTAGATGGATACCAAATACAAGGTGATGTTTCACAAACTTGCTATCATGGAGACGCAGTTTATGACTTTATAAATGACTTGAGAAGAGGAGCAAAAATAGGTGATGAAGTTAAAACTCAAATATTAGATGTTGATATGTATGATGCAACAGGAGAAGGAGCTGAAGCAGTATACAAAGCAACAAAATATGAGTGTATAGTAGTTATTAAAAGTTATGCAAAAGGTGAAACACCAGCAATAGAATATACAATTTATTATAATGGAGACCCTATTTTAGGAACTGTTAAATTTGCAGATGGAAAACTTAATTTTACTGAAACAGTATAAGCAACTAGATTGAGAGAGGTGGGAAAAACACCTCTCTATTTTTATATTGAGAGGAGATAAAAATGGATAAATTAAATTTACCAAAAAGAGAAACTTATAAATTAGAAGTTAATGATAATGGAGATTACATAGAATTTGATTTAACTGACTTAAATTTACCATTTAAAGTTCAAAAGGCAAGTAATAATATGAGAAAAATTATAAAAGAATATAATTCTAAAATAAGAAACATAAATCAAACTATAAAGAATGAAAAGCAACTTAGTTTAGCAGTTATAAAAGCAACAACAGATAAAAATAGCAAGTTAGAAAAAGAATTTGATAGTTTTTTAGGAGAAGGTTCTTGTAAAAAAATTTTTGGCGATAAAAATTATTATGGAATGTATGAAGAATTATTAGAAGCTTTAGAGCCACATTTTAAAGCAATGAAAATTAATATTAAAAGAGCTCAAGAAAAACTTATTGAAAAATATATGCCTAAGAATAAAGAAGTGATTTAATGTATAGCAAGTATCCAACAAAAATGGAAGTCAATGGTCGAATATATGATATTAATACAGACTATAGAGTTGCATTAGCTTGTTTAAAGGCAATTGATGATAATGAGATAAGTGATACAGAAAGATTTTATGTTGTAGAAGCATTGCTTTTAGGAACAGAAGTTAGAGAAGAAGATAGATTACTTTTAAAGCCTAAGATAGAAAAGTATTTGAGATGTGGTAGAGAAAATAATACCTCTGCAGATGAAATTGATATGGATTATTTTCAAGATGAGCGATATATAAAAACTTCAATTAAACAAGTATATCATGGATTAGATATTATAAATATCGAGTATTTACATTGGTGGGAATTTAATGACCTTATAGAAGGTTTAACATCTGAATGTATATTAGATAATATACGAGGTCTTAGAACTTTAGATTTAAATGACATAAAAGATGAAAAAACAAGAAAAAAATTACAAAAAGCTAAAGAGGAAGTTAGTCTAAATAAAAATGTAAGAAATCTTAGTAAAAAAGAACAAAAAAATGTTGAAAACTTTTATAAATTAGCAGGTCTTAATATGGAAGGAGTTGAGAAATAATGGATGGAAAATTGAGAATAGGTACTGAATTAGATTCTAAAAGTTTTGATGCACAAATAAATGAACTTGAAAGAAAACTCAAATTAATGACAAAAACTCTTGAGAGTGAATCAGATATACCTGTAAATTTAAGAATGAGTTCTGATGAAAGAGCAAAACTTGAAAGTGACATAGAAAAAGTAAAAAACAAAATAATTTCCTTAAAAAGTTCAATGAATGAATTACCAGAAGACAAAGGCAAAAAGATAGGAGATAATTTTGAAAAAGGATTAAAATCATTGAATAGATTTGCTTGGTCATTAGTTTCTTTACGAGGGGCTTATTCAATGTTATCAAGGGCAAGTAGTAGTTATTTGTCAAAGGATACACAATTAGCAGAAAAATTACAAAGTGTCTGGGTTGGTCTAGGCTCTTTTTTAGCGCCTGTATTAGAAACTATAAGTAATATATTGTTAAAGGCACTTGGATATTTAAATGTATTTGTTAGAGCATTAACAGGGATAGATTTTATAGCCAATGCAAATGCAAAGGCATTATCAAAGCAAGCTCAAGCACAAAAAGAACTTAATAAGCAAACCCAACAATATTCTTTTGATGAAATGAATGTTCAACAAAATACATCTATAAGTTCTACAGGGTCATCGTCAGATGCTAATTCAAACTTAATTCAAATACCCGAATTAGATGAAAGTATAGTTGGTTTCTTAGAAGACATGGCATATTGGTTAAAAGAAAATTGGAATTGGTTAAGTAAAGTTGCGGAAGGCTTAGCATTAGCTTTTGGAGTAGCAAAAATAAGTGGTTGGATAGCAAATATAGGAAAGTTGATAGGTGTTGGTGCTGGGGCATCAGGAGGGACAGGTTTATTAGGATTACTAGGAGTTTTGACAGCAATTGCAGCACTTACCACTATTGCAATATGTGTTTCTTTAATAGTTGAAGGTAGAGAAAAACTTATGAACGATTTGGAAGAATCAAAAAAATCAATGGAAAGTGGAAACGAAGCAGTACGAGAAGCTTCTAAAGAAATAGCAGAATATGGAAAACAACAAGATGCTACTACTGAAACAATAAATAAATCTAATGATGCATTGAAAGCGCTTACTGAAACTAATATTCAAAGTATAGAAAATGAAAGGCAAAGAAGAGAAGCAGCTTTGGAATCTATGCAAACATTAGGACCTTTAGGAAGTGCTATAGCTGGAGTGGATAAAACATTGCAAACAGCAAATGATACCATGAAAGATAATATTGATACAACATATGATACAATTCAAGAATGGTTAGGTTTGTATAAACAAGGCAAATTAAATGACGAACAAACACAGCAATTAAAAGATTCAATGCAAGCATTTATTTCTACTGCATCATATAGTGGGACAAGTGTAGAACAATTATCTAAGTATTTTGGAATAAATGAAGAAGAAGCAAAGAAATTACAACAAAAATAC
Organism: uncultured Clostridia bacterium; assembly: GCA_947631745.1. Lineage (GTDB taxonomy): Bacteria > Bacillota > Clostridia > TANB77 > CAG-508 > CALXVA01. Next base: position 3,525 of record CANRMM010000021.1, on the reverse strand, counting down.
TTTGATATAAATGATACATTAAATGATTTTAATACAGATTCATCAACAGTAAAAGATGGAATAATAGATGTTAAAGACGCTATGGAAAAACTTCCTAAAAATGTCCAAATGTCAATTGGTGCAGATGCAACTAATGTTAAAACTACATTAAACAATTTATTTTCTAATGCTAATTCAATGTTTTCAAGTGCATTATCAGCATTGTCAGGCAAAAAAACTTCTGTAAATCTTTTTAAATTTGCTAAAGGTGGTATAGTTACACAACCAACAAGAGCATTGATAGGTGAAGCTGGATATCCAGAAGCAGTTGTTCCAATGCAAGCTGAATATTTATCTACACTTGCAGATTTAATAGCTCAGTATAGTGGTAACAATGGTAGTGGAGTAGTTAATGTTTATTTAGATAGTCGTTTAATTCAAAGACAAATAGCATCGAGAACAGAAGAACTAGATTTTGCTACAAATGGATAGGAGATATTACAAATGCTAATTGATACAAATAGTATAAAAATAGATAATATACCTATGGTTCAATACTTAATTTCTGCTAAATTTGGTTATCACAAAATATGGGCTAAAGATTCAGGCAGAAATATGGCTTTTGAAACTACAGGTACATTAGGTGGAATATTTCCTAAAGTAACATTAACTTTTGGACGACTAAACAAAGAACAAATGCACATCATATCAGCATTATTAAATAAAGCTACAATATCATTGCAATATTACGACCCTGAATTTGAGAAAATTGTAACTACACCATGCTATTCAGGTGATTGGGAGTTTGACCAAAAAGTTTTTAATAAAAGTGAATCATTTAGTGTTGGAATAATAACTAGGAAAAAAAGGGTTAGATCATGAAAATTGTAACAAATGAATATAAACAAAATATTAAAGCTAATGGTAGAGAAATAGATGCATATATAACATATGATGACAAGAAATTAACTACTTCTGAAATTAATGAAATCGTTCCTTCTTTCAATGCGGATATATTAAAAAGTGCAATGAAAGGAGTAGAAATAGATAGTAACATTCTAATACCACAAGAAACTATTATAAATGTTAAATTTGGAGTTAAAGTTAATAATGAATATGAATATATTGATTATGGAAATTATATAGTAAAAAAAGCTGAATATAATGCCGATACATTATCATATAAAATAACTTGTTATGATAAAATTATGCTTTCTATGGTTGATGTAGATGATGAATTTATACGAAATTTATCTTATCCAATAACTATTAAAGACTATTTAACCTCTATATGTGAAAAGATAGGATTAAAGTTAGTTACTGAAAATTTTGTGAATTCAAATACACTTATAAAACAAGATATCCATAGTGGAATAGGCTATACATATAGGGATATATTAGACGAAATAGCACAAGTTACAGGTTCGATAATCTGTGTTGATGGTAATGACAATTTAGAAGTAAGGTATCCTAAGGAAACCAACGAAGTAATAGATGAACATTATTTTAATGAAACCAATGTTACTATTGGTGAAAAGTATGGTCCAATAAATGCTTTAGTTTTTAGTAGAGTTGCAGATAGTGATACAATAAACAGAAAAAACGAAGAAAGTATAAATTTAAATGGATTAACAGAAATAAAAATAAAAGATAATCAGATTCTATCAACAAATGATAGGTCTGATTTTATTGATGAATTATTTAGCTATTTGGATGGATTAGAATATTATACTTGTAATTTTGATACAATTGGAATAACATTTTTAGAACTTGCGGATATGTATATTGCTAGTATTGATAATAAGACTTATCCAATGTTAATGCTTAATGATGAAACACCAATAGGTCAAGGATTATCAGAAACGATTTATACAAATAAACCAAATACAGATGAAACAAATTATAAAACGAGTGATTCTACAGATAAAAAAATTAATCAAACTTATATATTGGTAGATAAGCAAAATCAAAAAATAGAAAGTGTAGTAAGTGATGTAAATAATCAAAATGAAAAAATATCTCAAGTAACACAAACAGTAGATGAAATAAATCAAAAAATTCAAAATATAGCAGACATTACTGTTTCTGATGTAACATTAATCGGTCATCTTGAATTAAATGGAATAAATGAAAGTGAACCAATTAATATAATTATTCGTCCATTAGGTGAAGATATTTCATATTTATACCCACATAGCAATTTGTTTCCAAGTGAAAAATTATATATAAAAACAAGAACATTAAGATTTCACAATAAAACAACTAATGAAATTATTGATTATGAATTACCAGAAGATTTGCTGTATTACGATAGTGATACTTACAGTGAATTTAGGCTAGATTATGATACACAAACTTGTGAAGTAGTAAAAAGGGTTGAATATAATGAAGATGGTACAAAGTCACCAATCACTACTAAAATTAATCCATATCCATACCCTCCAATAAGACTAACTGATGGAGATTATGAAATTAGTTTATTAGGTTATAATAGTGCTTATTTATCAGTAAGATTAATGGCTTCAAATATTTATACTTCACAATTTGCTACTAGAATTGAATTAAAAAGTAGTATTACACAAACTGAAAATAGTATAAATCAAATGGTTCAAGCACAAATCACAGGTGTAGATAATAAAATAACTGATGTAAAAGGAGAAGTTTCATTAAAACTTAACACTAAAGATTTATTTAGTGAATTTAATGTAAATGTTAATCAAGTTGTCATTAATTCAGATAATTTTAAAGTTTCTCGAGAAGGAAATATAACAGCTAATTCTGGAAATATAGGTGGATTTGTTTTAAATTCAACTTCATTTTCAAAAAAAATAAGTGGTTTATATGATTATGATTCTTTTGATTTGTTAGGAACACAATATGCAATATTAAATGACAAAACAATTAATGATTCAGGATTTAATCCCTATGATACTAATGGAGATGGGAAAATAGATATAGCAGATTTATTAGCTATTAGAAAAAAAATACTTGGTGATGGAACAATAAATAAGACAGTAAGTGGTTCTTTTGAAATTAATAGCAACAATCCTAAATATTGTGTTACTGTAAAAGACCATAATAATAATTTAGTTTGTTATATGGGATTAAATGGAATTAATTCAACTATGATTTCATGTGAAAATTTAATATCTAGTACATCCAATACTGATATTTATGTTACGATTAATGGCAAAAAAGGAATAGTTAGTGCTACAAATGGTGTTAATCAAGGTTCAAGAGAAGAAATTAAAAAGAATTTTGAAAAATTTACAGGGGCTTTAAAAATAATAGATGATATAGATTTATACAAATATAATTTTAAAAATGAAGAAGATAATCATAAAAAACATATAGGATTTGTAATCGGAAATAATTACAAATATTCAAGTGAAATTACAGCAATTGATGAAAGTGGTAAAGAAATAGGTGTAGATTTATATTCAATGGCAAGTTTATGCTTAGAAGCAATAAAAGAATTATATGAAATTATTAAGGAGGAAAAAAATGAAAAATAAACCAAAACCATTTACATTATTAGTAAAAGAA
>CANRMM010000020.1 GCA_947631745.1 uncultured Clostridia bacterium | reverse complement strand
CAATAAATGTTAAAATACTTTAAAGACTCAAAATCATGCGGGAAACCATGTGGGTTCGAGTCCCACCATCGGTACCAATGTGCATTTGACAAAAAGATAAAATGACAGTATAATAAATATAGGAAATGAAGAAACCACAAACGTGGTTTGCCAAATTGATATGTAAAAAAACACACCGAACTGGGCAAGTTACAGATGTGTTTTTTTATTGTCTATTTGCTTAAAATTATAACCAATATAATTAAGGCAAATACTATAATAGTTTCGACAACTAAGCCAAATAAAAGTAAGTATATTATCTCTAATAAAACAGCTTCTATCATAGCACCACACCCGTTCTCACAACTGATGTTGTGGATAAAAAGTGGCAAACCACATCTGCTTATTCTCATTTCCTATGTTAGATAGTATAGCATAAGAGTTTATAAAACACAACCAAAAAGAACAAACTTTTGCAAAAATCGCTAAAATACTGTATTTTATTAAATAATTTGTTAATTTTATTAATTAAATTCAACTAAATCTTGCCAATATTTTTTTGGCATAAATTGCATTTGACATCTTGGATTTGTTCTTTCTTTAATAGAGATAGTACGAAAAAATATTTTCCATAAAGACTGAAAACTTTTTTCGTTCTCTGTAATAGAGGGACAGGACATATTCTCAGGAACATCAATAATAGTATATTCTTTTGTATTATATATAAAAGCTATTTTACGATTTTTATCATGTAAAATTAGATTCTGAGTAGGAAAACGTCTTAATAAAAATTTCCCAACATTCTCAATAACATTATTTTCAGGATGTATACTGGCATAAAAAATATTTTCACTAATTTCTTGTAGTCGAACTAAACCTTTTAAACGGTGCTCTTCCTTTAGCACATTTTTACGCAATTTCATAACATGTAAAACATAATCTATAGATAACATTGTATTAATTTTAGGACCAATACAAAAACCGTGTAAAAGATATTTTAATATTTCTAATTCTTTATTTAAACAAATACCATTGTAATTAGAAGACAAAAAAGCATAATAAGCATTATAAAGTGTTTCATCAGATATATTTTTGGAAATACCAGAAAAGATACGAGAAGATTTTTCATAATCTGTAGATATCATCATGATATCATCTAAAATATTATAAATATATTCTTTTTCAGGTATGATTTTTAAAGGTATTTTCTTAGAAACATAACAATAAAATACTATTGTTAATAGTCCTTCAAAACTACCATCATAAAGAAAAATTTGATTTATAGATTTCCAGTAAGGCATTTTATTTTATCTCCTTTCGTAGGAAGCAAATTATCAAAAAGAGAAGTCTGATAAAAGTCAGGCATAGGTAAATCAGCACGTTCCAAATAAAGTAAATTTGTTTGAATAAATGAAGGATTAAAGTTTTGAACTTTATCATAATATTTACCATTGCAAGTTATAAAATAGCGGGCTCTTTTTAAAACAACACCAAGCTTTTTTAGATTATCAAAAGTTAATTTATTTTCTCTTCGTGCTATAATAATCCTTTTAGCAGAAATAACACCAATACCAGGAATACGAAGCAACGCATAATAACCAGCAGTATTAATTTCCATAGGGAACTTATCAATGTTACGCAAAGCCCATTCACACTTTGGATCAAGTAATGTATTGAAATTAGGGTGAGATTCATCTAATAATTCATTTACTTTAAAACCATAAAAGCGAAGAAGCCAATCTGCTTGATATAATCTGTTTTCACGAAGAAGAGGAGGAGAAGACAAAGTAGGAAGATTGCGATCTTCATTTACAGAAATGTAAGCAGAATAATAAACTCTTTTTAATTTTAATTTTTGATATAATCCCTCTGAAAGTTTCATGATTTTTAAATCGCTTTCTGGAGTAGCTCCAACAATAAGTTGTGTCGTTTGTCCAGCAGGAACAAAATTCTCTTTTTTCTTCTTTAATAAAAGAGAATGAGAAGATTTTAACAAAAGCTTGGAATTATAAATAGTATCAGAAATATATTTCATAGGTTTTAAAATATCTACTTTAGATTTTTCAGGAGCAAGTATGGACAGACTATTGCTTGAAGGAAGCTCAATGTTAATGCTCATTCTATCAACTAATTTTCCAAGTTTATCAATTAGTTCAGGACTACAACCAGGAATCGTTTTAGCATGTATATAACCATTAAAATGATACTCATTTCGTAAAAGAGAAATTGTTTGATATAAAAGCTCCATTGTATAATCAGGAGACTTTACGACAGCTGAGCTCAAAAATAACCCCTCAATATAATTGCGTTTATAAAATCCAATAGTTAATTCAGCAACTTCAATTGGAGTAAAAGTTGCTCTTTTTATTTGATTAGAACATCGATTAATACAATATTTGCAATCATATAGACAACAATTGCTCATTAATATTTTTAAAAGAGAAATACATCTACCATCAGCTCCCCAAGTATGACAAATACCAGAAATATCTCCATTACCTATACCATTTTTAGTATTGCGACGATTACTACCAGAAGAACTACAAGAAGCATCGTATTTAGCAGAATCGGCTAATATTTTTAATTTTTCTTCAATATCCATTAAAGTATATCCTCCTAGATAAAAAACAAATGTTTGAAAATAATATATCATATTAATAATAAAAAGTCAAACATTTATTTGCAAAAAATATTAGATTGACAAAAAGATATTTTATTAGTATAGTAAAAATACAAGAAACAAAAGAAAAGGAAAATAAAGAAGAGCATGAATAACTAGGAGGAAATATGTATCAAAGAACCGAAACAAAAAAAATATCAGTAGCTGGAGTACAAATAGGAGGGCAAAATAAAGTCATTATTCAATCAATGACAAATACTAAAACAAAAGACGTAGAAGCAACGGTAAAACAAATTTTAGAACTTGAAAAAGCAGGTTGTGAAATTATTAGAGTGGCTTGCTTAGATATAGAAGATGCAAAGGCAATTAAACAAATAAAAGAAAAGATACATATTCCAATTGTGGCAGATATACATTTCGATTATAAAATTGCTCTACAAGCAATTGAGTCAGGAGTAGATAAGATACGTATTAACCCTGGAAATATTGGAGATAAAGAAAAAGTAAAAGCAGTAGTAGATGGATGTAAAGCAAAGAATATACCAATACGAATAGGAGTAAATGCAGGTTCATTAGAAAAAGACTTACTAGAAAAAAATAATGGAAAACCAACTGCAGAAGCAATGGTAGAAAGTGCAAGAAGACATATTGAAATATTAGAAGAATTAGGATTTTATGATATTTGTTTATCATTAAAAGCATCAGATTTAGATTTATGCATAAAAGCTTATGAGCTTGCAAGTGAGAAATTTCCATATCCATTACATATAGGAATTACAGAGGCAGGTACAGCCTTTAGTGGAACAATTAAATCAAGTATAGGGTTAGGAATACTACTAAAAGAAGGAATTGGAGATACATTAAGAGTATCTTTATCAGATGATCCAATAGAAGAAATAAAAGTGGCAAAAGAAATTTTAAAAAACTGTGGATTATATAAAAAATCACCAACACTTATATCTTGTCCAACATGTGGAAGAACACAAATTGACTTAATTCCAATGGCAAAACAAGTAGAAGATTTTTTACAAACAATAGAAGCAGATATTACTGTAGCTGTTATGGGATGTGCTGTAAATGGCCCGGGAGAAGCTAGAAATGCAGATATAGGAATTGCAGGAGGAATCAAAGAAGGATTACTTTTTAAAAAAGGAGAAATTATTAAAAAAGTACCACAAGACAAAATTGTAGAATTATTAAAAAAAGAAATCCTAGAGATGATAAATCAAAAAAAAGAAAAAGTTTCATAGAAGGAGATATTTATGCAAGTAATAGTTGGAAAAAGTGCAGGATTTTGTTATGGAGTTGAAAAAGCTGTAAATGCTACAATAAAACAATTAGAAAGTAATCAGGAAAAACAACATATTTATTGCTTAGGAGAACTTGTACATAATAAACAAGTAATACAAAAGGTAGAAAATTTAGGAGCAAAAACAATAGAAAATTTAGATGAAATTAATGAAAAAGAAAACGTAAAAGTCATTATTAGGGCACATGGAGTACCTCCTAAAATATATAAAGAAGCAGAAAATAAAAAATATCAGATACTTGATTTAACTTGCCCAAATGTATTAGCAATTCACACTTTAGCTGAAAATGCTTCAAGAGAAGGAAAGTATATTTTCTTAATGGGACATAAAATTCATCCAGAAGTTATTGGAATATATGGATGTTGCGAAAAAGTTTCAGTAATTGAAAATGAAGAAGATATTGAAAAAGCAGTACAAGAATTTAAACTAAGTGGCAAAAACAAAATTCAAATTTTATCACAAACAACCTTTAGTGTAGAAAAATTTAATAAATATATAACAATAATACAGGAAAAATTAAAGGATAGAAAACAAAATATAGAAGTAAGAAATACAATATGTAATGCAACAAAGCAAAGACAAGAAGAAACAGAAAATTTAGCAAAACAAGTACAATATATGATTATAATAGGAGGCAAAAATAGTTCTAATACAAAAAAATTATATGAAACTGCAAAATCAAAATGTCTTAATACTGTATGTATAGAAACAGCAAAAGAATTAGAATTAAATGAAATAAAGAAAAAAAGGGAGGTAATAGAAAATCAAAATAAAGAATTTAAGATAGGAATTATGGCAGGAGCTTCAACTCCAAAAGAAAGTATAGAAGAAGTGAAAAGATCAATTAAATAAAAGATGAAGATATACACAAATCTCCATTTTTTACATAAAATTTACAATAATTCAATTGACAATATTTTCAAAAAAGCATAAAATATAAATTTAGTAAACTATATAATAGGCAAGGAGGAAATAATGCTAAAAATACTAAAAAATTTAAAAAAAACATGGCTATCTGTAGTATTTATTATATTATTACTATGTTTACAAGCAGCAACAGATTTATCATTACCAGATTATACATCCAAAATTGTAAATGTAGGAATTCAACAAGGTGGAATTGAAAATTCAACTCCAGAAGTCATAAGAGAAACTTCAATGCAACAAATATTATCATTGACGGAAAATGATGATGAAATTTTGAAAAATTATACATTAATTTCAAAAGAAAATTTATCAAAAGAAGAATATACAAAATATCAATCAAAATATCCAATAATAGAAAAAGAAAATTTATATGTCTTAAATAATATAAATAAGGAAACACAAGAAGAATTAAATGAATTAATGGCAAAACCTCTTATAATGACATACACATTAACAATGCAAGAAAACATTGTGTCTAATATGACACCAGAAATATTTGAGCAATTACCAGAAAGTATGATAGAACAATCGGCTGTAGAAGCAATAAAAGCAGAATATACAGCAATTGGCATAAATATGGAAGATTATCAAAATCAATATATATTTATGACAGGACTACAAATGTTAGGAATTGCTTTAATTAGTATGGTAGCAGCTATTACAATTATGTTATTATCTTCAAGAGTTGGTGCTAAATTAGCACAAACATTAAGAGAAAAAACATTTAGAAAAGTTTTAAGCTTTTCAACAAAAGAAATGAGAGAATTTTCAACAGCGTCTTTAATTACGCGTAGTACAAATGACATACAACAAATTCAAATGTTAATGGCAATGCTATTTAGAACTGTTGTATATGCACCTATTATGGGATTTGGAGGATTATTTAAAGTATTAAATAGTGATAGCTCTATGGCTTGGGTAATAGCAGTTACAATTGGTGCTATTTTATTTGTTATGATAACACTATTTGTTGTGGCAATGCCAAGATTTAAAAAACTACAAGATTTAATTGATAAATTGAACTTAGTATCAAGAGAAATTTTAACTGGACTTCCTGTTATTCGTGCATTCCATAAAGAAAAGGACGAGGAAGCAAGATTTGCAAAAGCAAATACGGATTTAATGAAAACTAATATATTTGTAAATCGTGCAATGAGCTTAATGATGCCAACATTAATGCTTATTATGAATGGTATGACACTTCTTATCATTTGGGTAGGAGGGCATAACATAGACAGTGGTATTATTCAAGTAGGAGATATGATGGCATTCCTTCAATACACAATGCATATTGTTATGAGTTTCTTAGTAATCTCAGCAATTTCAATTATGTTACCAAGAGCTCAAGTATCTGCAAAACGTATTAATAAGGTATTAGAAACAGAGGTTTCAATTAAAGATCCACAAGATGCAAAAACATTTTATGAAAATAGAAAAGGAATAGTAGAATTCAAAAATGTAAGCTTTAAGTATCCAGATGCAGATAAAGAAACATTAAAAGATATTAATTTTACTGCAAAGCCAGGAGAAACAACTGCTATTATAGGAAGTACTGGAAGTGGAAAATCAACTATAATTAATTTAATTCCAAGATTTTATGATGTTACAGAAGGAGAACTTTTTGTAGATGGAGTTAATGTAAAAGAAGTTAAACAAAAAGATTTAAGAAATATCATTGGATTCGTACCTCAAAAAGGAATGTTATTTTCAGGAACAATTGAATCAAATATAAAATATGCTGACGAAACAATGTCTGATGAACAAATGAAAATGGCAGCAGAAATTGCACAGGCAACAGAATTTATTGAAACAAAAGAGGAAAAATACAATTCAGAAATTGCTCAAGGTGGAAATAATGTTTCAGGAGGACAAAGACAACGTTTATCAATTGCTAGAGCAATTGCAAAAGATCCGGAAATATTTATATTTGATGACAGTTTTTCTGCACTAGACTATAAAACAGATGCAACACTAAGAGAAGCATTGAAAACAAGAACAGAAAATAAAACAGTAATTATAGTAGCACAAAGAATTAATACGATATTGAATGCAGACCAAATTATTGTACTAGAGGAAGGCAAGATTGTAGGAAAAGGAACACATAAAGAATTGATGAAAGATTGCGAAACTTATAAGCAAATTGCCTTATCACAATTGTCAAAGGAGGAATTAGAATAATGGCAGAAGAAAATGAAAATACAGTACCTCCTAAAATGAAAGTAGGGCCAATGAGAAGAGGTCCAGGACCAGTAGAAAAACCAAAAGATTTCAAAGGTACCACAAAAAAATTAATTAAGCAATATTTATTACCATATAAATGGAAGATTATATTTGTTCTATTATTAGCAATAGGCAGTACTATCTTCACTATAGTAGGACCAAAAATATTAGGAGATGCGACAACAGAAATTTATAATGGTTTAATTGGAAAAATATCAGGAGGAGCAGGCATTAATTTTGAAAAATTAGCCCAGATAATATTAACTGTGCTAGGACTATATGGCATTAGCGCAAGCTTTTCATACATACAAGGTTTTATGATGACAGGAGTATCTCAAAAAATAACTTATAAACTTCGCCAAGATATTTCAGAAAAAATTAATAAATTGCCAATGAATTATTTTGACAAAAAGACACACGGGGAAGTATTATCTATTATCACAAATGATGTTGATACATTATCACAAAATCTAAATCAAAGTATTACACAAATCATTACAGCTATCTGCACAATAATTGGTATTTTAATTATGATGTTTTCAATTAGCATAAGTATGACAGTCGTATCATTAGTTATTTTACCAATTACAGGATTAGTTGTTAGAATTGTTGTAAAGAAATCACAAAAATATTTCAAAAGACAACAAGATTATTTAGGACATGTAAATGGTCAAGTAGAAGAAGCCTATAGTGGTCAAAACATAGTAAAAGTGTTCAATCAAGAAGAAAATACAATAAAAGAATTTGAAAAAATAAATGAAGAATTATATCATTCAGGATGGAAATCTCAATTCTTATCAGGATTAATTCATCCTATTATGAATTTCATTGGAAATATAGGCTATGTGGCAATTTCTATATTGGGAGGATATTTAGCAGTTCATGGAAAAATAACAGTAGGAAATATTCAATCATTTATTCAATACAACAGACAATTTAATCAACCGATAAATCAAATTGCACAAATTTCAGGAATGCTACAATCAATGATAGCAGCATCGGAAAGAGTATTTGAATTTCTAGAACAAGAAGAAGAGATAGAAACGGCAAAAGGAAAAATTGATACAAACAAAATAGAAGGCAATATTGAATTTCAACATGTTAAGTTTGGATATAATGAAGACAAAATTATTATTAATGATTTCAGCAGTAAAGTAAAAAAAGGACAAAAAATAGCAATAGTAGGACCAACAGGAGCAGGTAAAACAACTATGGTAAAACTACTTATGAGATTTTATGATGTAAATGAAGGAGCAATTTTAATAGATGGACACAACATAAAAGACTTTACTCGTGGGGAACTCCGTAAAATGTTTGGAATGGTATTACAAGATACATGGCTATTTGGTGGAACTGTAAAAGATAATATTAAATATGGAAGACCAGATGCAACAGATGAGGAAGTAGAGGAAGCAGCAAAAGCAGCCCATGTAGATCATTTTATAAAAACACTTCCAAAAGGATATAATATGATATTAGATGAAGAATCAAGCAATGTATCTCAAGGACAAAAGCAATTACTAACAATTGCAAGAGTAATTTTAACAAATCCAAAAATTTTAATTTTAGATGAAGCTACTAGTTCAATTGATACAAGAACTGAAATTCAAATACAAGCAGCAATGGATAATCTAATGAAAGGAAGAACAAGTTTCATTATTGCCCATCGTTTATCAACAATAAAAAATGCAGATTTAATATTAGTAATGGAACATGGAGACATAGTAGAACAAGGAACACACGAAGAATTATTACAAAAAGGTGGCAGTTATGCAAAACTATATAATTCACAATTTGATGAAGAATAAATAACAGAATGACACATTGATTAAACAACAATGTGTCATTTTTGATAAAAATGTAGTTTAAATTTATTGCATTATATAACAAAATATTATATATTAATAATCAAAGCAAACGAAAGAAAAAACGATTCGTTTACTTAATTTTTAATAAAAAAGGAGAAAGTTAAAAATGGAAGAAAACAATCAAAAAGTAAAAGTAAAATTAACGACAATAATAGTTTTAGCAATACTAATAGTCATTATTGTAGGCATAGTAATAGGAATATCAAATAATAATGATAGTAAAAACAATATTAATACAGAACAAGAAAAAACGGCACAAAATGAAAACACGCAAAAAGATATTGAAAAAGAAAATGAAGACAGTGATTTAAATTTCAAATTTCTAAAAATGGAAAATAAAAAAGAAAATATTGTTTATAGCCCATTATCTATTAAATATGCTTTAAATATGCTAAATGATGGAGCAAATGGAAAAACAAAAACTCAAATCGAAAATGTAATTAGAGAGAACTTAACAAAATACGATAATATAGACAATATATTATCATTAGCAAATGCATTATACATTAGAGACACTTATTCACAATATGTAAAAGATGAATATAAAAATAATCTAACAAATAAATATAATGCAGAAATAAAATATGATGCTTTTAAAGATGCAAATAATATCAATCAATGGATTGAAAATAAAACTTTCAAACAAATAAAAAATATGCTATTAGATGATCAAGTAGCAAACCCAGATAATGAAATGATTTTAATAAATGCTCTAGCTATCGATATGGAATGGAAAATTAAATTTGATGCACAATATACCTATGGAGAAGCATTTTATCTAGAAAATGGTAATATTATGCAAACAACAATGATGAATAGAGAAACTAGAACTGACGACATTTCATACTATAAAGATGATAATATTACGGCTCTTGCAATGGATTTAAAAGAATATAATGATACCCAAATGGATTTTATTGCAATTATGCCAAACAATAATTTATCAAACTATGTAGAAGATTTTTCAACAGACAAGTTAAACAGCATAATAAATAATTTAACACCAGCTTCAAAAACATCATATGGTTTAGATATTTCAATACCAAGATTTTCATTTGACTATAAATTAAATTTAAAAGAAGATTTAAAAAATATGGGTATTACAGATGCATTTGATGAGAATTTAGCGGATTTTTCAAATATGTCAAACAGAACAGAAGAAAGAAACCTTTATGTAAGTGATGCATTACATAAAGCAAATATTGATTTTTCAGAAAAAGGACTTAAAGCATCTGCTGCAACAGTGATTATTATACAAGATGCTATGACTGCAATAGGCGACGTAAATAGACCAATAGAAGTAAAAATAGATAAACCATTTGTATATGTAATAAGAGACAAGAAAACAAATGAAATATGGTTTGTAGGTACAGTTTATGAGCCAAATTCTTGGGAAAAAGATAAAAAAGATTATCAATATAGATAATTATTTATAAAGAAAGGGGTATAACATGGAGTGGTTAAAAAAAATTACGATATCTATATTAACAGGTATAATATTAGTATTTGCAATGCCAATAGTTATTCCAGATTTTTTTGGAGCTTATACAGTAGAAGCGGCAACAATTAAAATCAATAAAACGAAATACACGATGATAAAGGGACAATCATATACTTTAAAGATAACTGGTACAAATAAAAAAGTAACCTGGTCGACAAGTAATAAAAAAATAGCAACAGTAACTTCAAAAGGAAAAGTAACAGCAGTAAAAAAAGGAACAGCAACAATTACAGCAAAAGTAGGAAGTAAAAAATATACATGTAAAATAACAGTAGAAACACCATCTATTAGTAAAAGCAAATATACTATGATAAAAGGTGAATCATACACACTAAAATTAAATGGAAACAGCCAGAAAGTAACCTGGTCCACAAGTAATAAAAAAATAGCGACAGTAAATTCAAAAGGAAAAGTAACAGCAGTAAAAAAAGGAACTGCGACAATTACAGCAAAAGTAGGAAACAAAAAATATACATGTAAAATAACAGTTAATGCCAAAAAAGAAAAAATTAATTCAGGAACGCCACCAGTAGATTCATTTTACTTTGATAAATATGGAAACATATATTATATCTTAGGAAAAAACCAAGTAAGATATTTTTCAGCATCATATGTAAATCCAAATATGAAGAAAAAATCAATTGGAAAATATAAAAATGGAACTGAAATAAATGAATACTATGTATTTGATGATAAAGACAAAAAATCTGTATTTAATTTTTCTATCTATATGTATGAAATAAGAGACGATGGATGGCTTATTATTACAGACGATACATATGATAGTCTAAGCGATAAACAAAAATACATTTCTATAAACTGCTGGCAACCATTAGATAAAAAACTTGAAATTAATGAAAACAATGTAACATGGAAAATTTCTAATCCAGATGTAGTAAAGATTAAATATAGTAGTGATGAAGATTTTAGAATTATACCTTTACAAACAGGAAAATCTGAAATAACTCTATCATGCTATGACTTAACATATACCTTCACTATTACAGTAAACAATCCAAAAGTACAATCAAACTATGAATATAAAATAACAGATGTATCAGAAAATGATACTTGGTATGCAGGGTATGGAGGAAGAGTAATCTATATTGAAACAGATAACCCAGACATTGACAGTTTTCAACTTGTAGGAAAAGGAATATCATGCAGTTTAGCAAAAGGAGTTTTAAAAGATGTCATTTTTGAAGACAGACACTTTAGCAATTGGAGTACAAATTCATTTACAGATAAAAAGAATTATTTTAAAGCAAAAGATAAAAAAGGATACTATACTAAAATTAAAACAAGTGAAGTAGGAAAGCTTAATCTATATATCAAAGAAGGTAATAACACTTTAGAAGATACTAAACTTACCTTAACTTCAAAAGGTGGAGGAAAAGAAAAATATCAAGAATGGCTAAAGTATGTAGAAAATCAAAGCATTACATCATCAATGACAACTTATGAAAAAGTAAAAGCAATTAGTAATTGGCTTTATGAAAACTGCTATTATCCAACAGATGTATATAAATCAGGAGAAGTTTGCTGTATAGAATATCCAGAATCACCTATTTGGGAAAAACCAGTATTTGACTGCTTAGCTGCCGTTAACATCTTAAATGAAATTATTAAAGATTATGATGGAGTAGAAGATGTACATTGGGATGGATATCTATTTGGAAGTGGAGGAAGTCATACAGCAAAAGTAACCATAGATGGAAAACAATATACATTCAATGCTTGCCCATATCGCCAGTTAAAAGAAGATATTTATATTGATTAAATAAAACAAATAACAAAAACTCCTGTGTAAAACACGAGAGTTTTTGTTAATGTAAAAAGGAAAGAATATGGAAGAAAAAGAAATACCAACATTTTTCTTAAAAATGTTACGAGAACAATATGAAGAAAAAAATATAGAAAAAATATTAAAAGGATATACAAAACAAAGAAAAACCAGCTTTCGCGTAAATACATTAAAAGGTAGGCAAGAAGAAATTAAAGATTTCTTACAAAAAAATGGCATTCCATTTGAAAAAGTATCATGGAGTGAAGAAGCTTTTATTATAGATTATCAATTTGAAAAAAGTATCAAAGAATCTGATATTTATGAAGACGGTAAAATTTATATGCAAAGTTTATCTTCCATGTTACCACCAATTATTTTGAAGCCAAAAGAAGGTAATGATATTTTAGATATGGCGGCAGCACCAGGTGGAAAAACTACACAGATGGCAGCACTTTCAAATAATAAGGCAAATATTACTGCTTGTGAAATGAATGAAATAAGAGAAAAACGTTTAAGATATAACTTAGAAAAACAAGGAGCAACATCTGTATTTATTATGAAAAAAGATGCTAGAAGATTAGACGACTTTTTCTCATTTGATCAGATTTTGCTAGATAGTCCTTGTAGTGGAAGTGGAACAATTAATATAAAAAATGCTAATTTAGAAAAATACTTCACAGAAAAATTAATTCAAAAATGTACAAAATCACAATTAGAACTTCTAAGAAAAGCAATAAAAGTATTAAAATCAGGAAAAGAAATGGTATACTCAACATGCTCTATATTAAAGGAAGAAAACGAAGAAATTGTAGGAAAAATATTAAAAGAGACAAAATCAGAAATTGTACCGATTAATGTAGAAGGGATAGAAGAAATTCCAACATTACCAACAACAATAGAAGGAACATTATGTATATGTCCTAATGAATATTATGAAGGATTTTTTATTGCAAAAATAAGAAAAAAATAAATTTTATAAAAGAGGAAAAACGAATGTATTATACATATATGTTACGATGCAAAGACAATTCAATTTACACAGGAATAACAACTAATGTAGAAAGACGAATGGAAGAACACTTTGGAAAAGATAAAAAATGTGCTAAATATACACTTAGACATGAAGCAAAAAAATTAGAAGGAGTATGGATGAGCGAAAACAGAATATTGGCATCAAAGCTGGAATATCATATAAAACAGCTAACTAAAATACAAAAAGAAGAACTAATAAAAAAAAACAACTTACAAGAATTACTAGGAGAAAAGGTAGAAGCAGATCAATATAAGAAAATAGAAATATTTTAATAATAAATGAGCTATGAATATTAAATAATCATAGTTCATTTTTTAGTAAAAAATGTCGAAATATTTTTATTGAAAAATACCAAATATCATGATTTAATACTAAATATTAAATGTAGTAGATATGCTATTACGATTTTTATATAAATTCAATTGATATGATTTTTATCATAAATAATTTTATTCAAATTTTAATCTTAGGGTAATTCAACCCGATAACTCACACAAAATTAACTAATAAATTAATGCATTAAATAGAAAAGGAGGTGCTATTGTATATAATAATAGCATATTAAAGCATTTAAAATAACTATAATAGGAGAAAGTAAATGATGGCTAAATTAAATGATGAAATAATGAAAAATGAAACCAGAAAATTATTAGCACCAAAAATAGATGTTGTTTTTCATTCTCTTTTTCGTGTAACCAAAGAAAAAATAACAGGATATTTTGTATCTAGTCTTATTCAAGAAAATGTAAAAGTAGTACGAATGGACAAAGATAGAAACCTAGAGAAAAAATATCCAGATGAAAAATTAGGAATTCTGGATTTGAGAACAGAGCTAGAAGGAGGAACTATATGTAATATAGAGATACAGTTAGCAAATGAGGGGAATATAATAGATAGAATTTTATACTATTGGAGTAGATCATTTGGTGAACAATTAAAAGAAGGAGATGAATATCAAGAACTAAATAAAACGATAGGAATCTTAATAGTAGATTTTAAACTAAAAGAAATGGACGGAATAGATAAATTAGGAACCAAATGGAAGATAATGCCAGAAAATGGAGAAAGAAGAATATTGACAGAGAAACTAGAGCTTGTTATACTAGAGATACCAAAAGCAAGAGAGAAAATAAAGCGAGGGGAAAAAGATAAAATAGGAGAATGGCTGATGTTTTTGGATAATCCAAATAGTATGGAGGTATCAAAAATAATGGAAGAAAATAAAGAGATAAAAGAAGCAGTAGAAGAATTAGATGAAATAAGTAAAGATGAAGAACTAAAAAGGCTAGCATTTTTAAAAGAAAAATATAGACGAGATGAAGCAAGTGCCAAAAGATACTTTAGAGAACAAGGGCTAGCAGAGGGAAGAGCAAAAGGAGAAAAAGAAGGAAGAAAAAAAGGGATAAGAGAGGGAAGAAAAGAAGGAATAAAAGAAGGAAGAAGAGAAGAAAAAAGGCAAATAGCCAAAAAAATGTTAGAAAAAAATATGCCATTAGAAATTATTGAAGAAATAACTGGAATTGAAAAAAATGAATTAAAAAATATGTGATTTTATAATAAAAAGAAGCTAAAATTTTAGCTTCTTTTTGCCATTATTAAAACTATTGTTGCTCTCCAGGTAAGAAATAATCAACAACACCATAAACGATGGCACCAACGATTGCAGCCATCCAAGAAACAGTATATCCTGCAACAAAATATTGTGTAACATATAATACTACTGCAGAAAGAACAAATCCTACAAATCCTTTACCGAAACTACTAGCATGTAGACCAGTAAATTTAGTAATTAAATAATCTATAACTGTAAGAACGATAGCAGCAGCTGCTAAAGACCAAATGTTACTAATTTGAAAACCTGGTGTAAAGAAAGCAGTAATTGCAAGAACAACAGCAGCTGATATAAGTCTACCAATAATTTGCCATGCAGTAGATGTATTTCCCTTTGACTGACTATTTGCTTGACCATTCTCCATAACGAAACCTCCTTCATGAAAGAATATGGACTAAATTTCAAAAATAAAAATTTTTGATGCTGTTAATATTATTTGCGAAAAAAATTTTATTATTCAAATAATCACATACTAAATATGGTAATTATGAATAATAAATTTTTTTTTGACAAAAATAAGATAAAAAATGAAAAAAGGAAGTATTAAAAATGTTAATCACATTTATTAGAGCCATTATTTTATACATAATTGTATTAATTGTTATGAGATTAATGGGAAAAAGAGAAATCAGTCAATTGCAACCATTTGAGTTAGCAATTTCCATCATGATAGCAGATTTAGCATCTATTCCAATGACTGAGCCAGGAATACCAATTACAAATGGAATTATACCAATTTTAGGTTTATTAGTAATGCATTTATTAATTTCTTTTATTAATATTAAAAGTTTACGAGCAAGAGAAATTGTTTGTGGAAAACCATCTATTCTAATATATAGAGGAAAAATAGACGAAAGAGTTTTAAGAAAAGAAAGATTTACAATTAATGAATTACAAGAAAGATTAAGGGGAAACAATGTTGTTAATATAGGAGATGTAGAATATGCTATTTTGGAAACAAGTGGACAAGTAACTGTTATTCAAAAGCCCAATAAAAGAAATACTATTCCAGAAGACTTTGATATAATGCCAGAATATGAAGGAATTCCATACGACCTAGTGATTGACGGAAAGATTATGTATGACAATTTAAAATTAATTCAAAAGGATTATCAATGGTTAAAAAAACAGGTAAATAAATTTGGATTTAATCCAGAAGATGCATTAGTAGTTACATTGGATGGAAAAGGGCAATTCTTTTGCCAAAAACGAGAAGAATAAAAATACGAAAGGAGAATAAGCTAGAAAAATACTAGCTGATAAAAATGAAAAAAGAAATTATTATTAGTACTATTATTATAATAGCCGTTATTATAGGGAATATTGTAACACAAAATTATACAAAAGAGAGTGTTAATATTATGAATAAAGAATTATCAGAATTAAAAGAAACGGTACAAGAACATCGAGAAGAAGATACTAAACAAAAAATAGATATAATTTACCAAGAATGGGAAAAAAGACAAGAGATATTATCATATTATATAGAACATAACGAACTTGAAAAAATAGAAACACAACTAGCTACCTTACAGGGAAATGTAGAAGGTGGACTAGATAAAGAAAATTTCCCTGAAATTGAAAAATGCATTTTTATATTAGAACATATACAAGATAAATCAGCTTTGAATATAAAAAACTTTTTTTAATAAATTGAACCAATTATTAAAAAATGAACTCTTTCTTAAAAATTATCAGGGAAATTTAATCATATTACAAAAATATTACAATTGCCATATTCTTACATTTGAGTATGGCAATAATACTTTAA
>CANRMM010000019.1 GCA_947631745.1 uncultured Clostridia bacterium | reverse complement strand
TATGCAATGAGTAGAACAATGTCACCAACTATGGTATCACAATATACTTTAAAATTAATTGATAAAAAACTTTTAGAGAAAAAATTGAAAGAAATAAGTGATATGGTAGAAGAAAATAATAATAAAAAATAAATATAGCTACATACAAATGGACAAATTGCTTAAAATAGTAAGGAGAAGAAAATGAATTTTGAAACTGCTTTGAAAGATAGATTAAAAAATGAAATAATGGATAGCTTAGATTCCATTTATTGTAATTTTAAAGAAGGTAATAGAATTTCATCTCAAACGATGGAAGTAATGCAATATTTTAGAGATATAATAGATAGATATCATTTTGAAAAATATAAAGGTCAAAAAACAGAAAAAGAGATATTACAAATAACAGACGAATTTGAAAAGCTACTTACCGATGATAACCTTTCTAAAATGTATGCAAGAACAAGTTTTACAGAACAAGAACTATTATATATAAAATATGTAAAACTAACACACGAATGGAGAAATTACAAAGATTTTAATATAGATGAGAAATATGCAATAATAGATATATTGCTAAGAAAAATGATTTTGCAAGAATTTGAACAAGAAGATATAGGACAAATTATGAAAATAATGGAAGAACAATTAGCACAAGGAAATGATAGGATGCAACCAACATGTCACCACTTTTTAGAATTACTTTCAGATAAGCCATATGGGGAGCATTTAGCACAAGACTTTAAAGAAAAAATAGAAAAACTGACTGATGGATATTTTAATGACAGAATTAATTGTGGTGGATATGCATTGAAAATAGATACTTATATTTTTCCATTAGGACTAAAAAGTTTTAGCCAAAGTGTTTCTACAATACTGGATAATTACCCTTTTGTTCAATTATTGGGAGATAGAAGATTAGCAGATGATGAATATTTAGTAATATATAGATCAAATAAAAAAAATACAGGTCATCATTTTATTAGAGTGGATGATGATGGAGTAGTAAGAGAAAAAGATGGAAATGAGGCACCAAAAATATTTGACGGCTGGGGTAATCTTGAAAATTGTCAAGAAGCTATATTTGCAGTAAAGAAAGAGCATCAAATGTTTGACTATGACAGATGGAAATATGAGAAGGAAGGATTAGATTTTGATGATACTATAATACAAGCAATAAAAAATAAAAAAAATACTTTTTACTATCATGGACATGAATTTTTATTAAAGAAATCTTCAGATGAAGAAGTATACGTTATAAGTAATGGAAGTATAGTAGCTAATATAGTTACAGATGGAAAAGAATATTTAATTGAAATAATAGAAGGAAAAGAAAAGTATGTAGAAAACTTTTCAGGATCAATAGCACCGATTATAAAAAACGGACATTTAATAAATAGAAGTCAATTCGTATCGCAAAAAAGCTTTGATAATGAAGAAAGATAATGAATTATAAAAACCAGAAAAATTTTACGATACAATTTAAAGTTTTTCAAATACAATTGGAGACGTAATTAGAAAGAATATAATAAGCTCAATTATAATAAAAATAAACATAATAATCCACATAATAGGTATTTGGATATCACCAGTTTGTGGAATTGGATCTGGGCTGATAAAGCCTTCGTCTTCAGAATTAGATGGAACATTATTAGAATCATCAGTATTATTAGAATCATTAGGATCATTAGAATCACTAGGTGTATTAGGCTCATCAGGAATAGAATTATCAAAAGTGAAAGTTCCAATATAATTAGCTCCTATAGTTTGATTCCAGATATTATCATTAGCAAGACGAATACATTGATAATTATTATCAACAGTAAAATCACCATATTTAGAAATTCTTAAATAAACATTCCAGTCACCTTCATGAATATCTTCAGGTAAATCGACATCAAAATTTACATTAGTTGTTTCTGTTGAATTCCATGAGGTTGGATCAATAGTAGTCTTTATTTCATATTTTTTATCTGCATTTTCTAATACAATAGTAACAGTTTTATTGTTTACTAAATTTGCAAATCCAACATTTTCTATATCTAGATTAATATGTAATTTTTTATTTTCAGACATATTTATATCTGAGTTTCTAAGAACGAATCTATATCCTAAGTGATTAGTTATATATAAATATCCAGTTTGACCTTTATATAATTCATCTTCACCATTATATGTTTCATCTTTCCAAGCATCAATAACATCCTCATCATATTCAGAATTCAAATAAGTGGTATGAGTTCTAAAAGCTTCCTTAGACATATATTCAGCAGTATTAATAGTATCTATTTCTTCGTTTCCACTAGAAGTGCGAGTTGACACAATTTCTCCACCATATAAAGTATGTAGAGCTTGATGCTCTAACCACTCAACTTCAATTTCTCTATTTTCAAATGTTCCTAAATCACTATGAGATCCAAGATATCCATCATTAAAAAGACCTACTCTATATTCAGGAGTACCTTTAACAGTAATATTTTCATTTAATTTTGCTCTATCAATTCCTAACCAATTCACATAATATTTAGGTTGTCTAACACCAATTTTAATTTCTTCTGGTGTATTTTCTAACATTACATCTATGGCTTTACTAACATTCTCGGGCTTACAAATTTCACTTGAATGCATTTCACCCCATGGACCAAAAAATCCAAGTTCTACGTATGAAATAGCATCTTTATTATTTGTAAGGATAGGACATACTTGACTAATATGCTTTAAAATCATGTCCAAAGAAGGTTCTAAATCTTCATCTCCATCAAAATTATCATAGGCAAACCTAACAATTGCAGTTCCGCCATTAGATTTTATGGTCTTTAATATTTTATCGAACATATTTAGCATATCTTCAGAAAGCTCTAAATCCTTATCGCCATTTACTTTGTCAATATATTATGAAAACTAGAATGATATAAAAAAATTTCTAGTTCCTATGGTAAAATTTTTATTAATATAATATAATATCAATTGATTTTAATAGAAATACTTTAACGATTTATTGGAATTATAAAATGTGAGGAAAATAAAATATGAAAAATAAAAAAACGATAACTAATTCAAAAGTGGCAGAAGCTATTTTTTTATTAGCAGAAAACTTAATAGAAGACGTAAAAGTAACGGGCAAATCACAAAAAACTGATATAATAAAAAAACAAATAGAAGAAATAATATCAAGTATTGACGATACAAGAACAACAGAAGAACTCCATAACTTATTATCACAAATAGACATAAAAGAATTTCACTATAAAAAACCTAAATTCAGTGGAGTAGCAGGATTAGCCCATCCATATACGAATAGCATCTATATTAATTCTGAGTCTATAACAGAAGAAATTCCTATTGGAATAATTATACATGAAACGATTCATAAATTGCAAAGAGCAAATATATTTTTTCAAGGAAAAGAAGTAAGAGGATTTGTAGAAGGAGCAACTGAAAGCTATACAATAAGAGCAACAAAAACAAATGATGTATCTACAATGCTTATGGAGGATCCAAAAGTCAGAGTAAATAATTTAGGTGAATCACCATACTCATCTAATGTAATAATATTTAATCAAATGGAAACTATTCTTGGTAAAGATTATATGAAAAGATATGCTTTACAGGGAGATACAAAAGCATTAGAAGAGTTTCAAAAACAATATGGAAAAAAATTATACGAAAAATTAAGAAAATTTACAAATAAAACAGCTCTAGATAAATATACATATATAGGTGAAGAACTAGAAGATTTAAAAATGTTACAAGATGAATTATTAATAAATTGTTATGACAAGAAAATATCTCAAATAAGTAATGAAGCAGAAGCAAGACAATTTCTAGAAGAGCTAAGAAAATTAGAAGAAGATAGAATACACATAGAAGGAGATACAACATTTATAGATTACTATCAGTCTAAATATAAAGCATTGTCAGAAAAATATGGATCAAAAGCAGTAAAAGGAATGGAATATACAGATTTTGAATTTAAGCCATTATACAACGAAAAACAAAAAGAATACTTCAGAAATTTGCCACTAGAAAGTTTGATACAACCTGAATATTCACCTAAATACGAAGAATTAAAAAGATATCGATGCCAAATAGGAGATGCTAGTTTTGACTTGATTACAGAAAAAGGAGAACCTAGAGGTTATGTTTATTTATCAGATAATGAAGTACAGGTAAATGGAGGACTTACAAAAAGAAACGGTAAATATGTAGACTTCAAAGGTACATGTGTAGAAGTAACGCCAGAAGGAAATTTTATTGTATCAAACAATGAAAGATATAATGCAATAGGAGGAATATTATGGGATAATGTAACTCTTCAAGAAGTGCCTTTAGGTTACAGTCAAAAAAAATGGAACATGGAAGTACAAAAATGTATAGAAGACAGTGAGAGAATTGAAAACTTAGGAATACGAGGATTGATTAATAGAATACGTAATTTATTTGTTAAAGACGAACCGAAACTACTAGAGACACCAACAGAAGAAAGAAAAAATGAATTTAAAGAAAGAATACAATATAACATAGAAACACAAAACACAGTAAAAGAAATTTCTCAACCAGAACAAAATCAAAAGGTACTAGAAGAAAATGGAAAAGGAGAGCTTTAAATGTTAGTCTTAATTGATGGAAATAGTATATTAAATAGAGCATTTTATGGAATTATGGGAAGTAAAATGCTAACAACACCAGATGGAAAATATACCAATGCTGTATATGGCTTTTTGGCAATTATGTTTAAAGTATTAGATGACTTAAAACCTGACTATATGGCAGTTGCTTTTGATTTAAAGGCACCTACAGCAAGACATAAAATGTATGAAGGATACAAAGCAACAAGAAAAGGAATGCCTAATGAACTTGCAGAGCAAATGCCAATTATAAAAGAAATATTACAACTAATGAATATTACTATAATTGAAAAGGAAGGCTATGAAGCTGATGACATTTTAGGAACATTAGCTAAAAGGGGAGAAAAAGCTAATATACCAGTTACTATTTTGTCAGGGGATAGGGACACATTTCAACTAGCCAGCAAAAAAGTTACTATTCGCATACCACATACAAAAATGGGAAAATCAGAAACTGATAATTTTGGAGAAAAAGAAATTATAGAAAAATATGGACTAAAACCAGTTCAACTAATTGAAGTAAAAGGACTAATGGGAGATACCTCTGATAATATTCCAGGAGTACCAGGAGTAGGAGAAAAAACAGCAATAGATTTAATTAAAAAATATAAAAGTATTGATAAATTATATGAAGCATTAGAAAATGGAACAGATGACATTAAAGGAAAGCTAAGAGAAAAATTAACAGCCAATAAAGAGC
Source organism: uncultured Clostridia bacterium (assembly GCA_947631745.1). Lineage (GTDB taxonomy): Bacteria > Bacillota > Clostridia > TANB77 > CAG-508 > CALXVA01. The sequence continues at coordinate 11,955 of CANRMM010000019.1, read as the reverse complement.
TAGCTCTACTCTCAAGAACATTAGGAACAATAAATACAGAGGTTCCTATTGAACAATCAATAGAAGATTTGAAACGAAAAGAATGGAATAATGAAAAAGTTTTAGAGAAATTTAAAGAATTAAGATTCAATCGTTTTATAGAAAGATTTAATTTGCAAAATACAGACATAAGTCCAAAAAGTCAAAATAAAACATTAGAAGAATTGGTAACAATAGAAAAAATAACGCAAGACAAGATACCACAAATAATTTCAAAGATAAAACAACAAAAAGAAATGGTATATTTTTTAGGAAAAAAGGAATTAAATGCTGATAGCGAAAATATGATAAAAAAGAAAATAAACAGCATTAGCATTTATTTGGAAGATGAAAATATAGCATACTATATAGAAATAGAAAATGAAAATTTAATACAAAGTTGGAAAGAAATATTTGAGTCAAAAGATATTAAAAAAATACGGATATAGCCTAAATGATGACTATATTTTATTAAAAGAATCAGGAATAGAAATGAATAATATCTTTTATGATATAGAAGTTGCTGCATATGATTTAAATCCAACTGCTGGGAAATATCCAATTGAAAACTTATCAAGTCAATATATAGATATAGACATAAATGAATATTTATCAGAATACCAAAAAGATAAGAAGAAAAATAAGCAAATTACATTGTTCCAAGAAGAACCAGATGAAAGTGAAAAATATGTAAACGGATTTTATGCATATTTAATTCAAAAAATTTACCAAAAAACATTAGTAAAATTAGAAGAATTAAACTTAACAGAACTTTTTAATACAATTGAAATGCCATTAGTAAAAGTATTAGGAGAAATGCAATTCAATGGAATGTTGGTTGATAAAGAAGCATTAACGGAATTTGGAAATCACTTGAAAGAACAATTAGAAGTACTAAAAAAAGAAATCTATGAATTATGTGGTGAAGAATTTAATATTAATTCAACACAACAATTGGGTGTAATTTTATTTGAAAAATTAAAATTACCTGTATATAAAAAGACTAAAAGTGGATATTCAACAGATGTAGATATTTTAGAAAAATTAAAAGGCCAGCATCCTGTTATTGAAAAGATATTAGAATATAGAACATTAATGAAACTAAATTCTACCTATGTAGATGGATTAATTCCATATATTAATGCAAAAACAGGAAGAATTCATTCACATTTTCATCAAACAATTACAGCAACAGGAAGAATAAGTAGTACAGATCCAAACTTGCAAAATATTCCAACTAGATTTGAATTAGGCAAGAATTTAAGAAAAATTTTTATTCCAGAAGAAGGAAAAATATATATTGATGCTGATTATTCTCAAATAGAGTTAAGAGTACTTGCACATATATCTGAAGATAAACATATGATAGAAGCATTTATGAATAATGAAGATATACACAAGCAAGCAGCTTCAAAAGTATTAGGAATACCAATTGAACAAGTTACTAAAGAACAAAGAAGCTCAGCAAAGGCAGTTAATTTTGGTATTGTATATGGCATTAGTGACTTTGGATTAGCAGAGCAATTAGGAATAAAAAGGAAAGAAGCAAAGGAATATATAGAACAGTATCTTGAAAAATATAGTGGCATCAAACATTTTATGGATGACATAGTTGAATCAGCAAAAGCCAAAGGCTACGTAGAAACACTATTCCATAGAAGAAGAGATATACCAGAACTAGCTTCAAACAATTATATGGTAAGGCAATTTGGAACAAGAGCAGCTATGAACACACCAATACAAGGAACGGCTGCAGATATTATGAAAATTGCAATGATTAATGTATTTAATAAACTAAGAGAAGAAAAACTAGAAGCAAAATTGGTGCTACAAGTACATGACGAATTAATAATAGAATGTAAAATAGAAGAAAAAGAAATTGTAAAACAAATTTTAAAAGAAAATATGGAACAAGCAACAAAATTAAAAGTTCCTCTAAGTGTAGAAGTATCAGAAGCATATAACTGGTATGAAGCAAAATAATTACAAAAGAAAAAATAATATAAAGGAGAAAAAGAGTTATGACAAAAAAGGTAATAAAGCTTCTAATCGTCATAGTATTTTTACTAGCATCCTATTTTATATTATTTAAAATAGTTAAAATACAAGACAAAATATTAAAAGCAGTTTATCCTATACATTATTCGGAATATGTAGAAAAATATGCAAAAGGAAATAATGTAGATCCCTATATGATTTATGCTATTATAAAAGCAGAAAGTAACTTTAATCCAAACGTTAAATCAGAAAGTGATGCAATAGGTTTAATGCAACTATTAGAAGAAACAGCAGATGAAGTTTCAAATGCTACTAAAGATGAATCAGTTACAACTGAAGAATTATACAATCCAGAAACCAATATACGATTAGGAACATCATATTATTCTTATTTACTAAAGCATTATCAAGGAAACAATGTTTTAGCATTAACCGCATATAATGCTGGAATGGGAAATGTAGACGCATGGATAGAAATGGGAATCATAAAATCAGATGGTTCTGATATGGAAAATATACCATATAAGGAAACAAATAATTATGTTAGAAAAATTTTAAGAGATTATCAATATTATTTAAAATTATATGATACAATATCATAAGAAAAAATTTAGGAGGTAAAAAACAATGAAAAATGAATTAGTAATTAAAAAATGTAAAAATTGTGGAGCAACAATAAAGGTAATTGATGATTGCGACTGTAATTGTGGATTTGAATGTTGTGGAGAGAAAATGCAAAACTTAGTTTCAAATTCAACAGATGGAGCTGTAGAAAAACATGTTCCAGAATATGAAAAAGATGGAGACTATATTAAAGTAAAAGTTAATCATGTAATGGAAGACGAACATTATATTGAATGGATTTCTCTTGTATATGAACATGAACAATGGACATTAAAATTACTTCCAGGTTATCCAGCAGAAGCTAAATTCCCTTATGTACCAGGTTCTACAATTTATGAATATTGCAATAAACATGGTTTATGGAAAAAAGACGTAGAATAAAAAATTAGAAAGGGGCATTACTCATTAAATGAAAGTTTTATTAGTAAATGGTGGACCACATAAGGATGGTTGCACAAACTTAGCCTTAGAAGAAGTTGCAAAAACATTACAAAAGAATAATATTGAAACAGAAATTATCTGGTTAGGAGTAAAACCAATAAGTGGTTGTATTGCTTGCAATAAATGTATGCAAAAAGACAATAGATGTTTTACGGATGACATTGTAAATGAATTTCTAGATAAAGTAGAAACAGCAGATGGATTTGTATTTGGCAGTCCAGTCTATTTTGCTGGAGCAAGTGGACAAATAACTTCTTTTTTAGATAGAGTATTTTATGGAAGAGGAACACTATTTGCAGGTAAAGCATATGCATCTGTTGTAAGCTGTAGAAGAGGTGGAGCAACAGCAACATTTGATCAATTAAATAAATATGCATTAATGAACAATATGTATGTAATAGGTAGTTCTTATTGGAATCAAATTCATGGAAATAATAAAGAAGAAGCAAGTAAAGATTTAGAAGGCTTACAAACTATGAGAAACTTAGGTGAAAATATGGCATACTTTTTAAAATGCAAAGAGATAGCTAAGAAAAATGGAATAGAAAGAGCCAAGTATGAACCAACAATCAGAACAAATTTTATTAGATGAAAAACTCAATCTAAAAATGGAAGTAGTAAATTGAAATAATGAAAAGTATTAATAAAGCAGAATTACATTCACTCTTTGAAGGAGTTGCTAACAAAGAAGAAGAAAAATTTAATATATTGTACAAAAAATATCATACTCTAGTATATGGTATAGCTTTTTCAATGGCAAAAAACAAAGAAAATAGTGAAGACATTGTTCAAACAGTTTTTCATAAAATATGGACTATGCCGAAGCAGAATTTACCAACAAACGGAGAAGCAAGCTGGCTATACACATTAACCAAAAACGAAACGATAAACTTTTTAAAAAAGGAAAAGCCAACATTAGATGTAGAAGAATTATGTTATATAGCTGACGAAAATGATGAAATAGATGAAATTATAGAAAAGGTTCATTATAATAAAATAATTTCAAAATTAAATAAAAAAGAACAAGAAATTATATCTTTAAAAATTCTCTCACAATTATCTTTTAGGCAAATTGCACAAATATTAAATATGCCAATAGCGACAGTACAATGGAAATACTATAAATCATTACATACATTAGAGTTATTATTAAGTAATTTATCAATATTTGTTATTGCAATAGGACTATTTATATTTAGCAGAAACGTACTACATAAAAATACAAGCAATCAAGAGGAAAGTACGCAAGAAAATACGACGAACACAGAAGAAACTTCAAATACTGACTCAGAAGAAAAGAAAAAAGAAGAAAGTAAAATTCCAGAAACATCAGAAGATTCAGTATCAACTAATATAGAAAACCAGCTAGAAGAAAATATACAAAATAGTATTATTACTGAAACTACAGAAGAAGTTTTAGTTGAGGAAAACAATAATTTTTCAAGTATGGAAGTAGGAATGTTAAGCATAGCAGGAATCTTTTTAATATTCTCAATTATTTTTTCAATTATTTTCATAAAACACCAACAAAAACAAAAGGAAAAAATGTCTAAATAACAGAAAGGTTAAACAGGTGATGAAAATGAAAAAGACAGGAATTATAATTGGAATTATACTAGTAATTATAATAATACTAGGCACTATACTTTTGGTAAATAGCAATATAGAAAAAAATAATGTTAATCAGCCAGAAGAAAAAGGTGAAAAAACAACAATAGAAGAGGAACAGAAAGAAAACATTGACATAGAAGATTTACCAATGAATTACACAATAGAGCAAGCAATTAAAGATAAATGCTTTGTTATAACAGGCACAAAAGCATATAATGTAGAAGAATTAGAAAGATTTATAGAAAATACAAAGCAGGATGCTGAAAACAGAAAAGAAGATTCTATAAAAATAGTAGAAACAACTATTGAAGGAAATCCTATCATAACCCAAATTGATTATAAAAAAGATGATGAGTCAGAGGGAAATTATATTTTAAAGACAGATTTTAGAAGGGACAAATATGCAGCAGGGGAAGATAAAAAAATAAATATAAATGATGACATACCAGGAGAATTCTATACAATTAAAATAGAAGAAAAAGACAATCAAAAGGATTTATATTTAGATTTATCACACGGAGTATTAGATTTTAATAGTGAAGAGGCAGAAAAAGAATTCAAAGAAAAATATAAAAAAATACATATTTGTTCATTTAAAGTTACAGTATCAATACCAGAAACAACAGACTTTCCATGTTTCTTTGGAAAAGTAGTAGAATCAGACAAAAATCATATTATTGTAGAGCCAAATGAAGGAGAAATAATAAGAAATTCAGCAGATAAAATTTCCATTGGACTAGGTGAAGATAATGATGGAATCTACGAAGAAGGAACAAATGTAAAAATTACTTATACAGGAGATGTAAGGGAAACATACCCTGTACAAATAGATGTTATTAAAATAGAATTAAAATCTGTAGATGATTTTGAAATAAGATTTTATGACAAGCATCCTCAAACCGATACAAAAATACATAAAATAATAGATAAATCAGAAACAGACCTATATGACTACGATATATATAACTATGATGGTCAAGTAAACATTTTAATAAATGGAGAAGAAACTTCATTAAGAGAAGCTTTATTAGAAAACAAGATTACAATGAATGAAATAATATCAAAAGCAAATCATGATTTCCCAAATGCAGAATATTATAAAGATGGAGGAAGTATAGAATATCATTATGATAATTATACCATTATTAAAGTTCATAAATTAGATGGAAATAGAGATGTATATATAGGGACAAAAGATTTAAAATTAACGGACTTAAATTTATAGTATATTGCATAAATTACATATGCTACAACCAAAAAAGAGTTCACTAGATGGTGGACTCTTTTTCATGAAAGATGTAAAATAAAAAAAGCGGTTGACAACTAGAATGAAAATTGATATAAATTAATATAAAGAATACATAGGGGGAAAAACAAATGAGAAAAAATAAAAGACTGAATACTAAAGAGAAAGATATTTATAATTTAATTAAAGGAAAAAGTGGAATAACATTAATAGCATTAGTAATAACAATTGTTATTCTAATTATTTTAGCTTCAATATCAATAGGAGCTTTATTTGGAGATAATGGGCTTATAAATAAAGCAAATGATGCAAAAACAATAACAGAAGTAGCGCAAGAAGAAGAAAAATTAAAAATGGCGATATATGCAGCTAATATAAGCAGCTCGGATAAAAGCCAAATGACAGAAAAGCTTAATAAAGCATTAAAATCACACATAGGAGAAGGAAAATATATACTAGAGGAAGAAGACGACTATTATTATGTAACATTTACAGAAAGTAACAGAAAATATAAAGTAACACGAAATGGAGAAGTTTACCGGAGAAGGAGAAACAGAAGCACCACCGACGCCACCAGAACCACCAAAAGAAGAAGTAGTAGCAGATAAAACACCAGGAGACTATAAAACAGGAGATAATGGTGAAAGTTTAGCAGGTTCACCAACAGATCCATATAAAATTTCTTCAATAGAAGATTTAATAGCCTTTGCTATAAATGGTACTAAAAAGCATTCAGAATTTGAGGGGAAATATGTAGTTTTAACAACAGATTTAGATTTTAATTCATCAAACTCATATGTAGATAGCGAAAACACATATGAAGATATTGAAGGATTTAGAGACTATAATGGTGATGGTAATGTAGAAAGCATTATGAAAGAAGTAACAAAAATAGGAAAAACAGGGTATAAACCAATAGATAGATTTGTAGGAAATTTTGATGGTCAAGGTCACACAATAAAAAATGTATATATAAATTATGAAAACAATAATAGCGACTATATAGGATTTTTTGGATATTTAAGAGAAGGTTCATCAGTTAAAAATTTAAATATAGTAGACGGAACTTTAAATTACAAGTATGACGAAAATGGAGAATATATATTAAAAGAAGTGAGAATAGGAGGATTAGCAGGGAGAATACATGAAGCAACTAGTAATTTACCTTGTGCAGTAGTAGAAGATTGCATTATAGATATTGATTTAAACATTAATATTCCAGAATTGAAAATAACAACAGAGTCAGGAAATTATTCAAGTATGTACGTGGGAGGAATAGTAGCCAATAATGAAGGAACATTAAATAGATGTCAAAATAAGGGAGATATAAATACAACAATAAAAAGAAATAATGAAGTTGAAAATGCAGAAACATATAATTGGGTAGGAGGAATAGCTGGAAAAAGTGAAACTAAAATACAAAATTGTATCAACTATGGAAAAGTTCAATATAACGGAACAAAAGCACCAACAAGCAGCCAAAAACGGAGGAGATCGGAGACCTAATAGGAGGAATTGTAGGGAGAGTAAATAAAGGAGCTATAGATATGCTTGAAAACTGTATAAATATAGGCAATGTAGAAGTTTTAGCAGAAGAACCAATAAAGGTAGGAGGAATAGTAGGGGCAGACAAACAATGCAGAGAAGATTATACAATACAAAATGTATTCAATAAAGGAACAATAACCGCAACAATGCAAATTACTGATAGCGAGCAGTTACGAATAGGAGGAATTATAGGAGATGCTGAAGCATATATGGCACATTGCTATAATATGGGAAAAGTTCAACATATAGCAGGTGCTTCAGGAAAAGAAACAAAATATATTGCATCAATTATGGGGGAAGCACATAGTAGAAAATACTTTGAATGTGAATATTTAATAGGAACAGCAGAATATGGTTCAAAAGGAAATGATGTCAATAGCACAAGTGATGATAATTACGATTCTCAAGGAAACGAAATTTTTGAAAGAGATGAAACTGTCATGACGGAAAATTATGTTATTGGAAAATTAAATGATAATGTTAGAGTACATAATGCTACAAATGAAGACAAATGGACTGAGTGGTCTATTGTAAATGGAACAATAAGCATAGTGAAATAAAGAGAAAACTTGAGGTTAAAATTTATGACCTCAAGTTTTTTTGCTATACCTTAATTTCAGGTTTATATTTCTCAAGCCACATATTAACTTGGCAAAGGTAAGCCATAAGCTGTGGCCCAGTCATTAATTGACCAAACCAAGGTCTAGTGAATGCCTTACCATCTGTATTTAAGATTTCCAAAATATACTCTCTATTTAACAAATCATTAATAGGAGCATTTTTATCTTCCATAATTTTAGAAAGCATTTCTTTTACCTTTTTTAAATACGTTGGATTCCAAGTTTTTGGATAAGGACTTTTCTTTCTGTCAACAATTTCTGAAGGAAGAATGTCTTTCATAACATAACGTAACAATCCTTTTTCACGTCCATTTAATGCTTTGATTTCCCAGGGAATATTCCATACATATTCAGCTAATCTATAATCACAAAAAGGAACTCTTATTTCAAATCCATTATACATACCCATTTTATCAGAACGATCTAAAAGAGTTTGCATAAACCAATTTAATGTAAGATGAGAAATTTTTCTTTTCTCAGCAGTTTCAGAAGAATCAGATTCTAATATTTCAACATCATCTAGGCTTTCATTATAGCGATAATCAATATAGTCTTTTAAATTAATGTTTTTAGAAAAAGCAGGGTTTAAAAGTTGTTGCCTTTCTGAAATTGCAATAGACCATGGAAAAGTTCCACTTTGCAAAGCATCCTCACGGAAAAACCAAGGGTAACCACCAAAAATTTCATCAGCACATTCTCCAGTTAAAGTAACAGTAGCATCATTTTTTACATTTTTACAAAATAAAAGCATAGAAGAATCTACATCAGCCATACCAGGAAAATCTCTAGCAATCATTGCATCTTCTAATGCATCAGCTAATTCTGGAGTATCTAACACAACGGTATGATGATTTGTATGAACTTTATGAAGCATTAAGTCAATATAATAATTGTCTGAATTTGGTTGAAAATCTGTCTTTACGAAATTCTTATCATTATCAACATAATCAACAGAATAAGTATTAAGAGGAGGAAGACCATTAGACTTACAATAATTTGCAGCATATAGTGTAATAATACTAGAATCTAATCCTCCTGATAAAAAAGTACATAAAGGAACGTCAGAAACTAACTGTCTTTGAATAGAGTCTTCTAATAAGTATCTAACTTTTTCGCAAGTTTTTCCAAAGCTATCTTTATGCTGATATGACTTTAACTTCCAATAGCGATGCATTTTTATACCATCTTGTTGAAATACAAAATAATGAGCAGGTTTTAATTCATATATATCTTTAAAAGCAGTAAGACCAGCTGTATGAGCGGGGCCAATACCAAATAACTCACAAATACCTTGCTTATCTAATTTAGCCTTAATACCAGGAAATTCTAGTATAGCTTTAACTTCAGATGCAAAAATAAGATAATCATTAATCATGGCATAATAAAAAGGTTTAACACCAAAATGGTCTCTAGCTACAAATAATTTTTTGTTAGAAGAATCCCATATTGCAAAAGCAAAAATTCCATTTAATTTATCAACAACATTTTCATGAAAACAAATAAAAGATTTTAATAATATTTCTGTATCAGAAGTGGTGTCAATAGTAAAACCATTTTGTATCAATTCTTCTTTTAATTCTTTGGTATTATAAATTTGACCATTATAAACAATGGTATAAGTATTTCCATTATATTGATAAGTCATAGGCTGTTTACCACCATCAGGATCAATTACAATTAGTCTTCTATGTCCTAACAAAACATTATCTTCTGTATAATAGCCACATTCATCTGGACCACGTTTTTTTAAAGTATTATTCATACGAATAATAGTATCTTTTTCATTTGAAATGTTATGCTTTAAATTAACAACACCAACAAAACCACACATAATATGAATCCTTTCTTAGATAATTTCAATCTTTAATAGTATATGCAAATATTAAAAAAATGCTAAAATTAGCATGAAAAAAATTTAACTTGACAAAATATAAATAAAAAATTAATATTATAATAAAATAAAAATAAAGGAGAAAAGAAAAAATGAAAAAATCAAGTATTATTTTAATTTGCGTTATAGCAGTTATAGCAATTATAGCCATTGTAGCAATTAGCAGTTATAATGGAATGGTATCTAAAAGAGAAAATATAGATACTCAATTATCGAATTTAGATGTTATGCTTCAAAGAAGAGCAGATTTAATTCCTAACTTAGTTAATACAGTAAAAGGATATGCTAGTCATGAAACAGAAATAATCGACAAAGTAACAGAAGCAAGGACAAAATTAGTGAATGCTAGCAATATTGAAGAAAAGTCAAATGCTAATAGTGAATTAAGTGAATCATTGAATGCACTTATGTTAGTGGTAGAAAATTATCCAGACTTAAAAGCAAACACAAACTTTATTCAACTATCAGATGAATTATCAGGAACAGAAAACAGAATTGCAGTTGCAAGAAGAGATTATAATACAGCAGTTAAAGAATTTAATACAGCAATTATAAAATTTCCAAACAATATATTAGCAGGAATGTTTGGATTTGAAAAAGCAATTTACTTTGAAGCAGAGGAAGGTAGCACGGAGGTGCCTAATGTTAGTTTTGAATAAAAAAATTGTTCATAGAATAATTGTACTTATATTTTTATCTATATTGCTATTTCAAATAAAATCACTAGCAGTAGTAAAACCTACTGCTAATTTCTATGTTAACGATTATGCTAATTTATTAAGTCCAGAAACTGAAAACTATATAATGAACACTAACATAAGTTTGAATAACCAAACAGGAGCACAAGTAGTTGTTGTAACAGTTCCAAATTTAGAAGGAAATTCACTAGAAGAATATGCAACACAACTATTTAGAGAATTTGGAATAGGAGATAAAAACAAAAATAATGGAGTATTACTTTTATTAGCATTGGAAGAAAGACAATTTAGAGTAGAAGTAGGATATGGACTAGAAGGATGCTTAACAGATGGCAAAACGGGAAGAATACAAGATGAATATATTATTCCATATCTTAAACAAAATGACTGGGATAATGGAATAAAAAACGGATTTAGTGCTATAGTTCAAGAAATTGCTAATGAATATGATATAGATATAAACGGCTTACAAACTAGTACAACAGTTTTTAACAAAAATGAAATCGCAGAACTTCAACAAACATTATCTACAACTATATATTTAAGTGCCTTTGGTGGAATGATAATAGGTATGATAAAAAGAATAAAAAAAATAAAATGGAAAACCACTTGTATTATTTTATTAATATACATTTTAGTTACTATCATAATATTATTAATTACTTCAAATATAGTATATACGATGTTATCAATAATGGCAACACTCATAGGATATCTATTAGCATATGTAGGTGGATATTCACATGGAGGAAGATTTGGTGGAGGACGGTTCATCATCATTCGGAGGTGGCTCATCTTTTGGAGGAGGCGGAGGCTCTTCTGGAGGAGGAGGAAGCTCAAGAAGTTTTTAATTTGCTACAAAATAACTTCATAAAATAATGTTTTACTATTGAAAAATACACAAAAATATAATATAGTAGTTTGCATAGAAAGTAAGTTAAAGCAGATGTGTGTGTTACCTTCTACCTTGATTCTAATCAAGATATGTATTATTTACATACAATGGGTTAATAGTCAAATAAAATAAAAAAACACCACATTTCGCTTGGCTGAGCTATGTGGTGCTTATCAAAAATTATTATGGTAACACACATTGTCTGTGGCTACTTACTTTCTATTCTTATTATATACACTTTTAATATATTTGTCAAATGGAATATAATACAACATCTCAGCAAATCAATTTCGTCAAGTGAAAAGTTAAATGCAATTCTGTAAAGTAAATGCAATTTGTACGATTAACTGCATGTTGAAAAGCAA
>CANRMM010000018.1 GCA_947631745.1 uncultured Clostridia bacterium | reverse complement strand
TAAAGTATTATTGCCATACTCAAATGTAAGAATATGGCAATTGTAATATTTTTGTAATATGATTAAATTTCCCTGAACTATATAAAAGTATTGAAATATTGAGATATTGAATAAATTATTGTAATTTATAAGAAAATAAAATATAATAAAGAACATCCTTTCATAAAGGAAATCTTTAGGATAGGAGGTGCTGTTTAGAAATGACCAGCTTTATGCTTATATGGATTCTGCTTCAGAAGATTGAAAAATTAGAAGAAGAATTGAATACATATAAAAACAACACAGATAAAAACTGATTTTCAGTTCAGAGCAGTTCTTCACCTGCTCTGTTTTTTAAATATAAGAAAAGTGACTTTAACAAAAAAAGATATGTGTCTTCACTCACATATCTGTGTTGCTTAAATAACCAGCTTCATCACTTAAGCTATTATTATTATAGCAACATTTTTTAAAATTGTCAACGAGTAGAAAAAATCTATTTTGCCGTATGTATCAAGTAAATGTAAGTAAAAAGTGCCTACATTAATTTTACACTTACAAATTACATTTAAACGAAAACTAAAACGTTGATTTTATGTTTTTTTAATGATATATTAAACTAAATTTATATATTTATTATAAATTTTGATAATAAAAAATTAATATAAAAAAAGGGATACAAAATGAAAAAGAGTATTTTAAAGAGTATAATTGTTATTTTTATTTGTGTATTTATATATGTGCTATTTATAAATTTGTTTATATATCCTTGCATAACAAAAGGAATGTCTATGTTTCCAACAATAAGCCAAAATGAAATTAAATTAACAAACCGATGGAAAATCATTACAGGGCAAGAATTAAAAAGAGGAGATATTATTACATTTGAAGAACCAAGCATATTATATGTATCAGAAGAGGAATTTGATAAAAATAATGTATTGGCGAAATATGATAATAAAATAAATATAAATCCATTTAGAACAAGATGGCTGAAGAGAATTATAGGATTACCAAATGATCATATTCAAATAACTGATAATTATGAATTATATATAAATGGTGAGAAGGTATATGAGAGTTATGTACCATATGGATATACTAATATAGAAGGAGGAAATTATGAGCCTAAAAAATATATGTATATTGATTTAATTGTACCAGAAAATTCTGTATATGTAATGGGAGATAATAGAACCGAATCAACAGATAGCAGAAGTTTTGGATGTATACCAATAGATAAAGTATATAGTGTACTATTTTAAAGGAGATAAAAAATATGAATGATCAAAAAAAACAATTAATTATTAATATTATCACAATAATTGGTATTATATTAATTATAATACTAGCATATAATTTAATTGTAAACAGTAAATATTCACAAAGGTTTGCAAAGGAACTTTTAGAAAAAAATACACAAACGTATAATTATAAGTTTGAAAAAAAAGAATATTTCAATAAGACAGGGGAAGAAAAAGTTACAAAAGTAATTCAAAAAGAAGATGCTCGTAGAGTAGAGAATAGTAATGGCTCAATAACATGGTTAGCAAATGATTATTGTATTATGTGTGATTCAAACTCAAAAATATATTTTAAAACAATTATGCATCCGGCAATGGGAGATAACAGTAGTCAGGATATTAAATATAGGACAACTAAACAGGATTTAATAATATTGCAGGGGGAATTTAATTGGCTTATAAACGGTAATAGTGTCTATAAATATGTTGGAAAAGAAAAATATAATGACAAAGAATGCATTGTAGTTGAATTTGATAGATCAGATAGAATACAGACAACCAAAAAAACTAAGCAATGGATAGATTTGGATACAGGATTGATTTTAAAAGAAGAACAATATGAAAATAATGAATTGGTTGAAACTATACAATATATAGTAGAGATAAATACAGTTACAGACCAAGACATTGATTTACCAAATTTAAATGAATATACGTATCAAGGAGAAAAATAAAAACGAAATAATTTATTTACCTCGCCCACAAACTATGGGCGAGTTTTTTCTTGTATAAATGAAAAACACTAATTTATTTTCAAATCGTTGTATTAATAAGAAAAATATGGTAATATATAAAAATGAGGTGATAAAAATGGTAAAAATGTATAATACAGATATGCAAACAAACGAAACAAAACAAGTAACAGAATATATAAGAGGAAACTGGATTAACATGATATCACCTACGGAAGAAGAGATTAAACAAGTTTGTGAAAATATAAATATAAAAGAAGATTTTATTAGATATTCATTAGACTATGAAGAAAAAGCCAGAATTGATATAGAAGATGAGGACAATACTATTCTATTCATTATAGATGTACCAATTATGGAGAAAGAAGCGGAAAATCGTATATATAGCACAATGCCAATTGGTATTATTTTTGTAAGAGATGATTACTTAATTACTGTATCATTAACTAAAAATGACATAATAGAAGAATTAGAAAAAAACAATTTAAAAAACATTATTACTTATAAGAAAAGCAGAATGCTATTACAAATTTTCTATAAAAACGCAGAAAGATTCTTAACCCTATTAAAAAGATTAAATAAAGAAACAGAAGTAGCAGAAAGTGTACTAAAAACATCTATGAAAAATAAAGAGCTATTAAAATTACTTAGTTTAGAAAAAGGATTAGTATATTTTACAACTTCATTAAAATCAAATGAAGTTGTTATGGAAAAAACACTTCGTGGAAATCTAATCAAATTATATGATGAAGATGAAGATATACTAGATGATGCCATCATTGAAAATAAGCAAGCTATTGAAATGAGTAAAATATATAGCGATATTTTATCAAGTACATTAGATGCGTATGCATCTATCATCTCTAATAACTTAAATGGAGTTATGCAATTTTTAACATCTATCACAATCATTTTAGCAATACCAACGATGATATCAAGTTATTGGGGAATGAATGTGCCAGTACCATTACAATCAAACCCATTTGGATTTATAATCATTGTCATATTATCAATAATTATAGGCATACTAGTAAGCTTATGGCTAAGAAAAAAAGGAATGTTAGGTTAAATAAAAAAGAGGAGGAAGAAAAATGTTAACAGCAACAGGAGTTACAGTTCGTTTTGGAAAAAGAACATTATTTGAAGATGTCAATATAAAATTTAACAAAGAATGTTGTTATGGAATTATTGGAGCCAATGGTTCAGGAAAATCAACATTTTTAAAAGTATTATCAGGAGAAATTGAACCAAGTAAAGGAGAAGTTTCAAAAGAAAAAACAGAAAGAATATCTGTATTAAAACAAGATCACTTTGCTTTTGAAGAATATACAGTTATTAACACCGTCATTATGGGAAATCAAGAATTATATAATATCATACAAGAAAAAGATGCTATTTATGCAAAACCAGATTTTTCAGAAGAAGATGGAATGAAAGCTGCAAAACTAGAAGAAAGATTTGCAGAATTAGATGGTTGGAATGCAGAATCAGATGCAGCTCAATTATTAAACGATTTAGGAATCATACCAGAAAAACATTATAAATTAATGAGTGAAATAGAACCAAAAGAAAAAGTAAAAGTATTATTAGCACAAGCACTTTTCGGAAATCCAGATATATTATTATTAGACGAGCCTACAAATGACTTAGACGTAAAAAGTATTAACTGGTTAGAAGAATTTTTAATTAATTTCGAAAACACAGTAATTGTTGTATCACATGATAGATACTTTTTAAATAAAGTATGCACACATATTGCAGATGTAGATTTTGGAAAAATCAAAGTATATCCAGGAAATTATGACTTTTGGTATGAATCAAGCCAATTAGCATTAAAACAAATGAAAGAAGCAAATAAAAAGAAAGAAGAAAAAATAAAGGAATTACAAGATTTCATTGCAAGATTTAGTGCAAATGCTTCAAAATCAAAACAAGCAACTTCAAGAAAGAAAACATTAGAGAAAATAGAATTAGATGAAATAAAACCATCTAATAGAAGATATCCATATATAGACTTTAAACCAGATAGAGAAGCAGGAAAAGAAATTCTACAAGTAAAAAATATATCAAAAACAATTAATGGAGAAAAAATATTAAATAATATATCATTTACTGTAAAACCAAACGACAAAATTGCATTTTTAGCAGATAATGAAAATGCAAAGACAATATTATTTCAAATTATTGCCGGAGAATTAGAACCAGATGAAGGAGAAATTGTATGGGGAACAACTATTACACCTAACTATTTTCCAAAAGATAATAATTATTTATTTGAATCAGATATGTCAATTACAGATTGGTTAAGAGGATATTCAAAAGACCCAGATGAAACTTATGTAAGAAGCTTTTTAGGAAGAATGTTATTTTCAGGTGAAGAAGCTCTAAAGAAAGTAAATGTGTTATCTGGAGGAGAAAAAGTAAGATGTGTTCTTTCAAAAATGATGTTATCAGGAGCAAATCTATTAATTTTTGATGAACCAACAAACCATCTAGATATGGAAAGTATTACGGCATTAAACGAAGGAATGAAAAAATTTAAAGGAATTCTTTTATTTACTTCACACGACCACCAATTAACACAAACAGTAGCAAATAGAATTATAGATTTAAAAGAAGATAAAGTAGTAGATAGAGAAATAACATATAATGAATATTTAGGAGTAGAATAAAAAGGAGAAGAAATGTATTGTAATTATTGTGGAGCAGAAGTAGATATAAATGCAAATTTTTGTACAAAATGTGGAAAACGTTTAGAAAATTATCCACAGCCTGTAAATCAAGGAGGTAGCATTATTTTTGCAAGAGAAAATCAATTTTATGGAGTAATTGTACCTGTAAAAGTATTTATGGATGGAAATTTAGTAGTAACAATAAATGCAGGGAATGAAGCAAAAGTACCAGCATCAATAGGAAAACATAAAATTGCATTTGATTTATGGAGTGGAAATGCAGCATACGATATAGAAATAACACCAGAACATCCAAACATAAAAGTAACATTTAAACTTGTAATGGGAGCAATAACATCAAAACCTAAAATTGTAAGTATTACAAATTTATAGAAGAATTATTTTATACTTATATAAATTGCAAAAAAAGATTAGAAAAAATTTATTTTTTCTAATCTTTTTGCATAAAAACATTCAAATTCAAAATCACCTTTTATAAAAAAAATGAATAAGTTGCTATCCATAGATGAAAAAGTAATATTAATATTGTTTACATATAATTTTGAAGAATTCCATAAGTTTCATTTAATATAGCTTGACTATTATAATAATCGTCATAATAATCTTCATAATAACTATTTTGATAGTCTTGAACTTGAGAAACAATACCGTCGCTAAGAGCACTATAACTAGCAGCTCCAATACTTACAATAATAAAATATCCTATTATAAATATAATAGCTAAAATAGACAAAATTAAACCAGCAATAGATACACCTTTTGGCAAATTCTTTTTTGATTTCACAACTGTATCAACAATACCTAAAATAAAACCTATAATGGCTGGAATAAGAGCAATAATTCCACAGAAAGGAATAATGCCAATAATAATGGAAATAATTCCTAAAACTAGTGATGCAACTCCCATAAAAAAACCTCCTTTATTTTTTCTACATTATATATGAAAATAGAACAAAAGACAACAAAAAGTATAAAAAATAGACACCCGTAAGAAAATATTGAAAAAATAAAATAAAATGATATAATAAAAAAGCAAAAAATAAAAATGAGAGGTAAAAAGATGAAAGAAGAAAAGATTATACAAGCGATAGCAGAAGAGTTAAATATAAAGACAAATCAAGTTGAAAAAACTATTACATTAATAGATGAAGGAAATACAATTCCATTTATAGCACGTTACAGAAAAGAAGTAACAGGAGGACTTTCAGATGAAACACTAAGAGACTTAGGAGAAAGACTAAATTATTTAAGAAATTTAGAAACAAGAAAAAGTGAAGTAATAAGTTCAATTCAAGAACAAGGTAAAATGACAGATGAAATAGCAGTAGCAATAGAAGAAGCAAAAACTTTAGCAGAAGTAGAAGATATTTATAGACCATATAAACCAAAGAAAAAAACGAGAGCAACAATTGCAAAGGCCAAAGGTTTAGAACCATTAGCAGATATTATTTATGCACAAACAGAAACAAGACCAATAGAAGAAATAGCAAAAGAATATGTAACAAATGTGGAAAGTGTGGATAACTTACCCGAAAAAGACAAAATTGTTGTGGATATTAATGATGCAATTACAGGAGCATTAGATATAATTGCAGAAAACATATCAGATAACGCAAAATATAGAAAAAATATAAAACGAATTTGCTATCGAGAAGGAATTATTGTTACAAAAGCAACAAAACCAGAAGAAAAATCAAGTTATGAAATGTATTATGATTTTACAGAAAGTATTAATCGACTTCCAAGCCATAGAATTTTAGCAATTAATAGGGGAGAAAAAGAAGAATTTTTAAAAGTAAAAATCGATAAAAATGAAGACAAAATCATTAATTTTATGGAAAGAGATATTATAAAAGGTCAAACACAATTTACAAAATATCTGCAAGATACTATTTTAGATAGTTGGGAAAGATTAATAGAACCATCAATAGATAGAGAAATTCGCTCTGATTTGACAGAAAAAGCAGAAGAAAAAGCAATTAAAGTATTTGGAAAAAATGCAAAACAATTACTATTATCACCACCAATTAAAAATTTAACAGTTATTGGATTTGATCCAGCTTATAGAACAGGATGTAAAATTGCAGTAATAGATGAAACTGGAAAAGTGTTAGCAACAACAACTATTTATCCAACAGAGCCACAAAATGATGTTGAGAATGCAACAAAAGAGTTATTAAAATTAATAGATAAATATGATGTTAATATGTTTGCAATAGGAAATGGAACAGCATCAAGAGAATCAGAGCTATTTGTTTCAGATGTTATAAAACAAGCAAAAGAAAAATTACAAAAAGAAGTACATTATGCCATTGTATCAGAAGCGGGGGCATCAGTATATTCTGCTTCAAAATTAGCAACAGAAGAGTATCCAGATATTAATGTATCATTAAGAGGAGCAATATCTATTGCAAGAAGATTACAAGATCCATTAGCAGAACTTGTAAAAATAGATCCAAAATCAATAGGAGTAGGTCAATATCAACATGATGTAGATCAGAAAAAATTATCAGAAAGTCTTTCAGGAGTAGTAGAAGATGCAGTAAATAAAGTAGGTGTAGATGTAAATACAGCAACACCATCACTTTTATCTTATGTAGCAGGCATTAATAAGACTATTGCTAACAATATTGTAAAATATAGAGATGAAAATGGAAAAATAAAAGAAAGAAAAGAACTACTTAAAGTATCAAAATTAGGAAAAGTAGCATATGAACAATGTGCAGGATTTATACGTATATTTGATGGAAAAAATGCATTAGAAATTACAGGAGTACATCCAGAAAGTTATGAAGTAGCAGAAAAACTATTAGAAAATATAGGATATAAAACAAAGGATCTATTATCAAGTAATAAAATTAAAGAAATACGAGAAAAATTAAAAGAAATAAATATCGAAAAAACAGCGAAAGAACTAGAAGTAGGGGAAATGACCTTAAAAGATATTGTTGATGATCTTTCAAAACCAGGAAGAGATCCAAGAGAAGAAATGCCAAAACCAATCTTAAGAAGTGATGTATTAAAATTTGAAGATTTAAGAGAAGGACAAATTTTAACAGGAACAGTTAGAAATGTAACAGATTTTGGAGCTTTTGTAGATATTGGTGTAAAACATGATGGGTTAGTACATATTTCACAATTAAGTAATAGTTTTGTAAGAAATCCATCAGAGGTTGTATCTGTAGGTGATATTGTAAAAGTAAAAGTAATTGGAATTGATATGGAAAGACAAAAAGTTCAATTATCAATGAGAGATTTATAAACAACAAAAACTGCTAACAATAAGTTAGCAGTTTTTACTTTTAAAATGATATAAATAACAAATAAAAGTTCTAATTATTTTGTGAATGTTCCATAATTTTTTCAATCTCATCATAATGATACTCTAAAATATCTAGAAATACCTTTGCAATTTCTGGATCAAATTGAGTACCAGAACACCTTTGAATTTCCTCTTTAACAACCTCCAAAGGCAAAGCATTACGATACGTTCTTTTTGAAGTCATTGCATCAAAAGTATCTGCAACTGCAGCAATTCTAGCTAAATAGGGAATTGCTTCACCTTTTAATTTGCCAGGATAACCATTGCCATCATATCTTTCATGATGATGCTTTACAATAGGTATAATATCTTTAAATATTTCAGCATTACATAAAATATGAGCACCAATAGAAGGATGATTTTTAATTTCAGAGTATTCATCATCCGTAAGTTTAGATTCTTTCAGTAAAATACTATCTGGAATTCCTATTTTACCAATATCATGAAACAAACCACCAATACGAAGTGTTTTTAAATCTTCTTCAGATAAACCTAATTTTTCACCAATTAAAACAGAATAGCTTGACACTCTATCAGAATGACCTTTAGTGTATGGATCTTTTGCCTCAACTGTATATCGTAAAGTTTCAATGCTATCTAAGTATGCCTTTTCTAATTTTTCATATGTATTAGAAAGCTCTTCATTAATTCTCTTAATTTCGTTCATTTGAGCAATTGACTTAATTCCAGATTCAATTAATAAAAGAAGTTGGTCAAATTTATCACTTTTTTCACAATATCCTTGAATATCTAATTTACGAATAGTTTCAAGAGGAGGAGCTAAGTCCTTGTGACCAGTTAATAACAAAATATATAATTCTTTATTAAATTTTCTGATTTCCTCAACTACTTGATCTCCATGAATAGGAGTCATAATAAAGTCTAGAATCATTAAATCAAAATGTTCATTACGAACACGTTCAACAGCCTCCATTGGATCAGAAACGCCTGTAAAATCATAGCCAGATCTTTTTAAAAAGATAGACAAAGAATCTACAATTCCCATTTCATCATCAACAGCAATAATTCGATATCCATTAGAGTTAGCAGACTGTATATTATTTTTTCTCATAACATCACCTCTAATTTTCTTAAATAATTATATCTACAAAATACAACAAAAGCAATAAAATATATGAAAAATGTTTTAAATTGGTAGAATAATATGGAATGTTGTACCTTCACCTTTTTTAGTTTCAAAAGTAATATTTCCATTAAAATGAGCACGAATTGTTGAATATGACATAAATAATCCAAGACCAGTACCATTCTTACCCTTTGTTGTAATCATTTCCTTGAATAATTTACTTTGAACTTCTTTTGGAAGACCACCTGCATAATCTTGAATAGAAATTACAATACATTTATCTTGCTTATCTATATATAAATCAATTTCTTCATTTGTCTTTCCGTTATAAGCTTGTATAGCATTAGAAATCATATTATTAACAACTTGTACTAAGCTATTAATATTGCCATGTAAAACCATATCATTATTAACATTAACATGAAGATTAAGAGTTATAAGTGCATTTTTAAGTTCATGTCTCATTAAAATATTAACTCTTTTAATAAATTCTTCTACATCAAAAGATATATTTTGATCTTCAGATAAAGTAACAGCTTGTCCTTTAACAGCAGTAATAACATCAGACATATATTCCGTATATGATTTTACCTTATCAATCCATTCATTCATTTCTTTAGCAATTGCATGATGATCTTCATCAGTTACATCACTATCTCCAATTGAAGCATCATATTCTTTAACTAAATCAGATAATCCTTCAGCTGCACCAGAAATAGACATAATAGGAGTTTTTAAGTTATGAGCAATACCACCAATTAACTGTCCAAGAGATGCTAAACGTTCTCTTTCCATTAACATTTGTTGATTATCTTTAATCTGATCAATATTTTCTTTTGTCAAAGATTGAATTTTATTAAAAGCATTTACTAAATCACCAAGCTCATCATTTGAAATGACAGGAAGCTTATGATTAAAATCAAAATCACGTTTTTCAGAAATATCAAGCAAAGCTTTTGCAACTCTCTCAATATCATTTGCAATATAATTCGCAAAGTATGACAAAATAATTAAAGTAACAACTAATAAAGCTAAACTGATAGATAAAATACCACCTAAAATCGTATCAGATACTAAATTATATCTAACACCAATAGTCCAGGTTTCTCCATTTATACGAACTTCCCTGAAAACACCTTGTGAATCATCACCATAAAAATCATAAACCCTATTTTTCTCTGGTTGTGTACTAGATAAATCTTTCATATAAGTCATAAAGAAAATAGAAAGGTTCGAACCATTAGAAGTAGTAACTTCACCCGATGGAGAAATAATAAAATAATAATCTGCATCTCTCTTAAAAGAAACTGTATTTAAAGAATTTTTTAATACATCAATTTCATTATTAGTAGAAACATAGCTAGGGATAACAAGGTTATCAAGAGATTTATTATAAAGATCATATGTCAAATTTCCAGTCTCACGAATAACCGAAGCATAACCAGTTAAAGAAATTAAGATAGCAGTTACAACAAACATAGGGAGAGTAACTACAAAAATAAATCCTTTAATACTATATCTTCTTACATATTTCGTAAATTCGCTATCTACATTAGCATAATTAAATATTTCATAGAAAATATCTGTTAATATTTTTTGAAAAATCTTTTTTGAGAAAATATAAGCAATACTTGCAATTAACATCAAAATAGATAGGAATAACAAACACACTTTTAATGTAATAAATAAATCACCATTTAAAGTACTAAAAGTAACAGAAATCATTATAACAGGAACAACAACCTGTAAAAAGTAAATAATATTTGGTATTCTCAAAATATATTTTGACAATTGATAGTAAGATTGAGTAGCATGTTTACTATCAGATATTTTTAAAGCATTTCTTAAATGATTTACCTTTCTCAAACTATAAATTAAAATAAATTCTTCTATAAAAAGACTGCTAAGACAGATTGCAATATATTGCTGTGTATATGTTAAGCCATTAATTGCAATTTGAAATGAATTGTCAATAGAATTTGGTGGATAACATAAAATCTTTGGTACTAAAGGATAGAAGCAAAGAGCAACTAATACATAAATAAAAGTATACACAAAAATTAATTTTATCCAATTACTTGATATTTTTTTCATCATACACCTCCTAATTTTTTCTTCATATAATTACAATCAATATCTTTCCAATTAAATGATAATTGATTAAGTATATCAGATGTCAGCTGATGAGTTATTTCAACATTATTAATTTGATTAGAAGAACTAAGTTGATCAACAATATAAGGAAAACGTGAAAGTTGTTTTTCTAATATGTTTTGAAGTTTAACTGAATCATCAAACTCAATAGAAAAACCAATTTCATCCAACATTTTTACAATATCACTCAAATAAAAAGAATGAAAATTATAAATATGATAAACATTAATATCATTTGCTTCAAGTAAAATACGAACCATCAAATTAGCACATTCATTAACAGGACTAATATTAAACACAAAATTCTTTAAATAAGTTGGCAATTTTTTGGTTTGTATCATAAAATCAATTAAAGTAAAAAATAAATTTTCACTTTCATTAACTTGGAAAACTCCATCGTTGCTTCTCCAAGTAATATTTCCTAATCTAAAAATCGTAGCACAAAAACCATCTTCTATATAATGAGCTAATAATTGTTCAGCCTCAAATTTTGTTTTAATATACACATTTTCATCTACATTTTGACCAATATATAAATCATTTTCCGAAAAAGAAGTCTTACCTTTAGAATAAGAACCAGCTACTGAAAGAGTAGAAACATGAACCAAATGAGAATTACTACACTTTTTACAGAAACTAATAAGATTTTCAACTCCAACAACATTAATATTATGAAAATAATCATAATTTCCAACATGTTTTACAATAGCCGCACAATTAATAACAGTTTTTATATTATCAAACAATAAATTAGCATCATTTTTTGTTATTCCTAAATTTTCTTTGCAAAAATCACCATTTATAACAATAATTCTCTTACCAAAATAAGAATCAAGTTGATTTCCAAAATAACAAGCAAGGCGTGTTTTTAATCTCTCCTCAGAATGTTGTCTAGAATTTCCTCTAATTAAACAATAAATAATAAAATTTGTTTGATGTAATAATTCATATAAAATATGAGATCCTAAAAATCCGGTAGCCCCAACAAGTAAAATATCACCATCAAGAGGTAAACGAGCAGATTTATTTATAGAAATCATAGGTAAATATTTAATATGATCAGAATACGCTTTATCATGACAAACAAGGCAATGTTTAATTAAAAGAGAAATAGTAGGATAAGTATAAAAATCTTGAGCAGATAAAGATATTCCTTTTTGTTTTGCTAAAGCTACAATTTTAATAGCATCTAAAGAATCTCCACCAATTTCAAAAAAGTTATCATAAATTCCAATTTTATTTTTTTGTAAAACATCACTCCATAATTTAGCAAGAATTTTTTCAAGTTCAGTAGAAGGAGCAACAAATGGAATATCCTTTTTATCAAATAAATCGAATAAACATTTTTTATCAATTTTCCCATTAGGAGTAAGAGAAAAATGATCTAAAAATATAAATTGATTTGGAATCATGTAATGAGGAAGAATACTAATTAATAATTTTCTAATATCATCCTCATGGCAATTATTATTTTTAGGAACAATAAAAGCAATAAGTATAGGATTATCTGAATTACGTTTATCTAATAAAACAATACAATTCTTTACAGAATCAATCATTTTAATACCATGCTCAATTTCTCCTAGGTCAATACGATATCCTCTATATTTAACTTGATTATCATCTCTACCAACAAATAAAATATTACCATCTGGAAGCAATTTAGCTAAATCACCGGTTTTATAAACACGATTAACTAAATCAAATTTCTCCTTGGTAGCCTCCTCGTTATAAAGATAACCATTGCCAACACATTCACCTTGTACATAAATTTCTCCAACACAACCAATTGGTAAAAGCTTTTTAGCTTTATCTAAAATTAATACTTTAGAATTACCAATAGGAACACCAATTGGAGTAATATCATCTTTAGGAATTTCTTTATTAAAAGGATACATTGTACAGCAAATTGTTGTCTCTGAAGGACCATAACCATTAATAATTCTCATATCAGAATTTAAATATAAATAATTTTGCAAAATATGAGCTTTAATTGGCTCAACACCAACAAGTAATTTATTTAAAGGAACATTTTTATATTTTTTAAGTTCTTCATAAATACTTTGAAGCATAGAAGGAGGAAAATATGAAAATGTAATTTTATTTTCAATAATATAATTAACTAGTTCATCATAACCACTAGTATTCAAATCTTTATATAAAAATAAAGTAGCACCATAAAAAAGAGGTGTAAATATTTCAGCAATACTAACATCAAAACTAATATTTGTTACAGAAAGCATATTGTCAGCCGAGCTAATATGGCCTTGGAAAAAATGCTGAAATGAATAAACAAAATTAATCAAATTGTTATGTGACTGGACAGTTCCCTTTGGCTTTCCGGTAGAACCAGAAGTATAAATAATATAAGCATTATCATCATTCATAGCTACAGGGAAAGTGCTATTTTTAACAAATTCTAAATCTTCCATACAAAGAAATGGAACACCAAAATCAGTATCTTTATAAAAATAATTTGTTAACAATAATTTAGTATGACTATTTTCTAGCATATATGTAATACGACTCATAGGATAGTCAGGATAAACTGCTAAAAAACAAGCACCAGCCTTCAAAATTCCTAATATACAGCAAATTAAATCAATGCTCTTTTTAGGAAAAAGAATTGCTACACAATCAAATTTCTTAATACCACGTTTTACCAAATTTTGAGCAATACAATCCGACTTTTTAATTAAATCTGCATAAGTAATAGAAGTTGTATCATCAACTATAGCAACTTTCTCAGAAAATTTATTTGCAATTTGTTCAATAAGTGTATATACATTAATATCTCTAGGATGAGAGACATAAGAATCATTAAAGATTTTTAAAATTTGTTTTTTCTCATCAGGTGTAACAGTTTCAATATCAGAAAGCAAAATATTTTCATTTGCCAAAATTTGAGAAATAATTGACAAAATACGAAGATGAAGCTGTTTCATATCCTGAGATGTATATTTATGAATCTTATAATCATAAGCAATAGAAAGTTCAGTTGTATCATTAAAATCAAAAATATGAATATCAATATCATCAGCAGTAGTACCATTAAAATACCATGTACTTTCATGAGGAATTTGATCTTGATTATCTAACATTTTTGTAATTTGATAGGAAATCATAATTTGATACAAAGAAGGTAAATTACTCTGTTTCTCACGTAAATCTTCTAGAATACTTTGATAAGCATACTTCTGATGACGTAATAATGCCATAGAAGAAGAAGAAATAGAACTCAAAAAATCTTGAAAAAAAACAGAATTATCAACTTTAACGCGAAGCGGTAAAGTATTAATAAACATACCAGTTGTATTTTTTTCTTTAAAATTAGTACGATTTAAAATAGGAGTACCAATACAAAAATCATCTAAAAGAGATACTCTGCTAATATAAATAGAAAAAATAGCCATTAAAAAGTTAAACAAAGATACTTTGTAATGTGCACAATAATCCTTCATTTGAGTTAATAAATCAGAAGGAATAGAAAATTGCTCTCTACAAGCCTCAATAGCATCAGAATCCATATTAATATTAGGAAAAGTGCTAGGAATGCTTGCATTATCAGGAATTGTCTCAAAAATTTCTTTCCAGTAAGACTTATCCTTTTGATATTTATCACTTAACTGATACTCACGTTCAGAGGCAATATAATTAGTATAAGAAAACAAAGAAGAATCCTTTAAAATAGGATCTTTGCCGTTCACATAAGAAGAATAAATTTCAATAATTTCATTTACTAAAATACCAAGTGTCCAAGAATCAGAAATTAAGTGATGTATATTAATAATAAATCCACCATGCTGATTTGGAAGACGAAAAACAATAAAATGAAATAAATAAGAATCATATAATGAAAAAGGTCTTGAAACAATTTCATTTGTAAGATCAGATAACTCTTCTAAAGAAGCAACATCAACAACCTCAATAGGAAAATCTTCATAATCAGATACCCATTGTTTTACTTCTCCGGATTCATTTATAAACTTAATTCTACAGCTATCATTTTGCTTTACAAACTGTTTAATTGCTAAAACAAATTTATCAAAATCTACTGGAACATTAATCATCATTGTTCCAGCAATGTTATTAATATTACTACCTTTAAAATATTCTTCAGTTAAATAAATTGACTTTTGAGAATTAGTTAAAGGATACAATTTCTTCTCCATAGCTATGAATGTTCTCCTTATAATTTGTTAATTTTATTACGAAAATTATATACTTAAAGATATAAAAAAGCAATAAAAAAATATTGAAGAAAAAGGAAATTTAGTATAAAATGAAGAAAAAAGGGGGCATACATAAAAATATGGGAAAAAAAGAAATTGTAAACAATGACCCAGTAAGCAATTTCAGAGAATTAGTAGAAAGATATAAACGATTTGAATCAAATATTGCTTTTCAACATAAACAAAAGAAAAAAATAATAGACATTACCTATAAGCAATTTAGAGAAGATATAAAAGCCTTACGGAACGGCACTTTTAAGCTTAGAAAATATAGAAAGAATAGCAATCATTGGGAATAATCGATACGAATGGTGTGTTAGCTATTTAGCAGTAACTACTGTGGGAAAAGTCATCGTTCCTCTAGATAAGGCATTAACTAATAAAGAAATTATAAAGCTAATAAAAAGAAGTAAAGCAGATGCAATTATTTTTGATGGAAAATATCAAAGTGCAGTTGAAGAATGTAATTTAAAATACAAAATATGCATGGATGAATTGATTACCCCAGGAGTTATTAGATATAAACACCTATTAGGACAAGGATATAATTTAATTAAACAAAAATATGATGAATATGATCATGTAACTATAGATAATAACAAAATGGCAGTATTATTGTTTACATCAGGAACTACTGATGAAGCAAAAGCTGTTATGCTTTCACAAAATAATTTGTGTTCACAAGTAAGTGTTATAGCAGATCATGCACAAGTATATCCATCAGATACATTATTATCATTTCTTCCAATTCACCATACATTCGAATGTATGATAACATTTCTTTATGGAACATATAGTGGAGCAACAGTAGCCTTTTGTGAAGGATTAAAATATATTGCCCAAAACTTAAAAGATTATAAAGTAACTGTATTTGTAGCAGTACCATTAGTTCTAGAAACGATGTATAAAAAAATACAAAAAGGAATAGAAGAAAGTGGAAAAAAAGAACTAGTAAACAAAATGAAAAAAATATCAAATACACTTTTAAAATTCCATATAGATATTAGGAAAAAAGTATTTAAACCGGTATTAGAGCAATTTGATGAATATTTAAGAGTTGTTTTTTATGGAGCAGCTCCTATGAATAAAGAAACAATATTAGGATATAACGAATTAGGAATTGAACTAATACAAGGATATGGATTAACAGAAAGTTCTCCAGTTATAACAACAGAAACAGACAAACGAAAAAGACCAGGATCAGTAGGACTTCCTCTTTGCAACTTAGAAGTAAAAATTAAAGATCCAAATGAAGAAGGAATAGGAGAAATTTTAGCAAAAGGACCAAGCATTATGCTAGGCTATTATGAAAATGAAGAAGAAACCAAAAAAGCAATTGATAAAGAAGGCTGGTTACATACAGGAGATTATGGATATATAGATAAAGATGGATTTGTATATATTACAGGAAGAAAAAGTGATATTATTGTTCTAAAAAATGGAAAAAATGTATATCCACAAGAAATCGAATTTTTAATTAGTAAATTACCATATGTAGAAGAAGTTATGGTATATCCTAGGGAAAAAACGAAAACAGATACAACTGTGTGTGCAAAAGTAGTATATGAAAAACAAAAAATAGTTGAAAACTTTGGAAAACAAAAAGACTATAAAGACTTCATTTGGAATGATATAAAGGAAATCAATAAAACACTTCCTGACTATAAACATGTGAAAGAAATCATTGTAACAGATATACCACTAGAAAAAACGACAACTCAAAAAGTAAAAAGATATGCAGAAATGCAGAAAATTGGAAAAAGTAAATAAAAATGTTTAAAATATAAAATTCTGGGAAAAATATAAATAAAGTATTTTTTCTGGAGGATATATGAATGATTACATAAAAATAGACAAAAAAAGAAAACGAAAAGGAAACCTACTAAAAATGTTGGTTGTACTTTTCGTTTTTATTATTTTAATACTGCTTTACTATATATACAACAATATTGATATATCAAAAACATCTAATATACAAACCAATATGACTGTGGAAAAAATGAGTCAAACAATTGAAGAAGCGGAAGAAGAAAATAAAACAATTAGTGAGCTTATTAATCAAGCAAATGAATGTGTAGTGGGCATATCAAAAGTAAAAGAAGCAGGGGATACTATTTTTTTAGAAGGTGCAATATCTAGTTTAGGACTAGGAACAGGAGTAATTGTTTCAGAAAATGGATATATTCTAACAAATGAACATGTATCACGGCCAAAAATATTCTACTTGTTATATTACACTAAACACAGGAAAAAATTATGAGGGTTCAGTAGTATGGTCAAATACTGACATCGATATGGCAATTATAAAAATAAATGAAAAAAAGTTACCCTATGCGACTTTAGGAGACTCTGACAATATTCAAGTAGGAGAAAATGTATATGCCATAGGAAATCCTATTGGATATGAATTTCAAAGAACAGTAACTTCAGGGATTGTAAGTGCACTAAATCGAACCATAAAATTAGAAGAAAATGGAGAAGAAACGTATATGGAAGACCTAATTCAAACAGATGCAACCATTAATCCCGGAAATAGTGGAGGACCATTAATTAACATAAAAGGAGAAGTTGTTGGAATCAATACCATCAAAATCACATCAGCAGAATCAATGGGATTTGCTGTACCAATTAATGTAGTAAAACCTGTCATTGAAAGCTTTTCAAAAACAGGAAAATTTTCAGAGGCAAGTTTAGGCATTTTTGCTTATGACAAAAACGTAATACCATATATAAACGAAAATATTAATACAACAAAAACACAATCTGGAATATATGTAGCTAATGTAATTAGAAATAGCACAGCTGAAAAAGCAGGAATTAAAGATGGTGATATTATTTTAAGTATAGATAATAAATCACTAGAAAGAATGTGTGAACTAAGAGGATATATTTATACCAAACAACCAAATGATGAAGTAATATTAAAAATTCTACGTGGAAATAGGCAAATGGAAATAACTTTAAAATTAGACAGAAAGTAAGGAGGAAAAAAATGAAATCATACTGGATTGAAAGCAAAAAATCAAAACAATATGAAAATTTAAAAGAAAATATCGAAACTGATATTTGCATTATAGGAGGAGGACTAACAGGAATTACAACAGCATATTATTTAAATCAATATAAAATAAGAAATATTATTTTAGAAAAAGATAGAATTTGTAGCAGAACAACAGGACACAGCACAGCAAAAGTAACAAGTCAACACGGATTATTTTATAAATATTTAATAGATTCAAAAGGAGAAGAATTTGCTAAAAAATATTATGAAGCAAATGAAGAAGCAATTAAAAATATAGAAAACATTATTAATCAAGAAAAAATAGAATGTGAATTTGAAAAACAATCAGCATACGTATTTGCACAAACCTTAGAAGGCATGCAAAACATAAAAGATGAAATAGGAGCAGTAAAACAAATTGGAGGAAATGTAAATCTAGTAGAGGCACAAGATATTGCAATAAATAAAATAAAAAAAGAAGAAAATAATCCAATGAAAGCACTAATTGCAATAGAATTCCCAAACCAAGCACAATTTAATGTATATAAATATGGAACAGGTCTAGCAGAAATCTGTGAAAAAAGACAAACAAAAATATATGAAAAAAGTAAAGTAATAGGAATGAGTGAAGCAGAAAAAGGATATGAAATTTATCTGGAAAATGGAAGTATTGTCAAAACAAAATATGTAGTAATTGCAACAAAATATCCTATTATTGATATACCAGGCTATCATTTCTTAAAAATGTATCAAGAAACAGCAAACGTTATTGTAGTAGATCCTAAAGACAAGGTACTTGAAGGAATGTATATTAATGAAGAATCTCCAACTATATCATTAAGAAAAATAAAAGACAAAGATAAAGATTATTTAATTGTAGCAGGATTTGAACATAAAACAGGAGCAAAAATAGATTTATCTAACAGCTATGAATATTTAAAAAAAGTTGCACAAAATTTATATCCAAAAAGTGAAATAAAATATCAATGGAATACGGAAGATTGTATCCCCCTAGACAAAATTCCATACATTGGAGAATTTTCAAAAAATATGGAACATGTATATGTAGGAACAGGATATAAAGAATGGGGAATGACAACTTCTAACATAGCTGCTAACATTATTGTGGATAAGATAATGGAAAAAGACAATAAATATGCAGATATTTTCTCTGCAACAAGACTAGAACCAATAAAAAACAGAAAAGAATTAGGAAACATGATAAAAGAAAGTGTTCAATCTGTAATTATTAATAAATTAAAATCACCAAAAGAAACAATAGAACAACTACAAGAGAACGAAGGAGGCATTGTAGAAGTTGATGGAGAAAAAGTAGGTGTATATAAAAATGAAAAAGGAGAAATTTTTAAAGTAAAACCAGTATGCCAACATTTAGGGTGTGAACTTTCATGGAATAATTTAGATAAAACATGGGACTGTCCATGCCATGGATCACGATATGATTATAAAGGAAATTTAATTTATGGCCCAAGTGTAAAAAATCTAGAAAAAAGAGAATAAATGCCCCAAAATAGTAAATTGACAAGAAAAATACGATATGGTATTATATAAAAAATTAAAATAAGTGGGAAAAAATGGAACAAAAAAGAAAAAATTATTATGAAGAATTTGATGAAGATAATATAAAAGGTGTAAAAAAATTCAATAAAATATTATCAGGTTTTACCAAAACAATTTCAGTTACTTCAATTATAATAGCAATAGCTATAATACTATATGCCTTTTTTACAATATATGTTTTAACATATATATTTTTTCCACATGGAAATATGCCAAAAGAATTAGGAGAAATACATAACGAAAAATTTGAAATAATAGAAGAAAAAATTGATGAAAAAGGGAAAAAAATATATACATTAAGTCCAAAAGATAATAAAGATATTCAATTTACAGCATATGACGAATCAAAGTTAAGACTTGATAATGATTATAGAGATCAAGCTCTAAAGTATTATATAGAACATTGTGAAGATAAACAATTAATAGAAGATTTTCACATAGAAGAAGGATCATATAGTTATAAAAATGTAGAATTTTTAACTTATTCTGTACAAATTGAAGTTAATAATTATGAAGAAATAGAAGAAAAAGTGACTAAAATGTATCAATTAGCAAAATATATACACAGTAAAAATGAAAGATTTGATGGAGTAATAGGCTTAGAACCAACGAATCCAGCATTAAAATATCGTGTTATGTTTATGATAGAGTGCAATACTCAAAACAGTTTAGAAGAAGAAATTGAAAGAGCAAAACAGGAATATAAAAAGAGATTAGAAGAATATAAAGTAGAGGAAAATTATAATAAAATATAAAGAAAATGAACCTAAAATCTAAGGCAAAATGCTAATATAAAGCATTTGCAAAAGAAAAGGTTCATTTTTTGTATAAAATAAATGAAACTTTTTAAAAAGAAAAAACATCTTATAGATAGATCGAGTTTGCAAACAAGATAGGAGGAAAAATGGAAGAACTAATCAAAAAAGCACAAGAAGGAGATAAAGAAGCATTTACAGATTTAATATTACAATTTAAAGATGACTTATACAAAATTGCAAAATCAAGATTAAAAGAAGATGAAGACGTTTATGATGCCATACAAGAAACAATAATGATAGCATTTCAATCAATTTCAAAATTGAAACAGATAAAAAGCTTTAAGGCATGGCTAATAAAAATCTTAATTAATGAAAGCAATAATATCTATCGTAAGAAGAAAAAAATTATATCACTAAATGAACTAGAACAAGAAGAAGGAATCAAAGATACAAAAATAGAATATGCAGAAACAAAATTAGACTTTAATTTCTTTTGTAATAACTTAAAATATGAAGACAGAATTATTGTACTTTTATACTATATGGAACAATTCACAGATGCTGAAATTGGAAAAATATTAAACATCAAGGAAAATACAGTAAAAACTAAAAGAACAAGAGCAAAACAAGAAATAAAAAATAAAATGAAAGGAACATAAAATAATGGATAATTTAGATAAAAAAATATATCAGGAAATTAATACAAATATAGAAATTCCAACAATGTTAGAAACAAAAATAAAAGAAGTATTAAATAATAATAATATCGAAAATAAGAAATCATATAAACCATGGACCAAAATAGCAACAACAGCATGTGCAACAGTAATAATGACAGCAGGAATCGTATATGCAGGAGCAACTGTATATGAAAAAATATGGAAAGAACCAACAAAAATAATTGGAATTGTAAGCGACAACATTACTGAAGAAGATTTAAAAGGGACAATAAGTGAAATAGAAGCAAAAGATAAGGCAGATGAAATATTAAGAAAATTTGGCTATACAAATGAAAAAATAAAAACAATGAGACTTGAAAAAGATGGAGACGACATAGTATGGCATATTGAAACTAATAATAAACTTTCAGTTTCATTTGATGCAAAGGGAGGGGAAGGATTATGTCTTTTTTCAGATGATATATTATTCAAAGATATTCATAATTATAGAACAACCAGAGAAGAAGCAGAAAAAACAGCAAGAAAATTATGTGAAAAATATGGATATAATATAGATGCATACAATTATGTAGAAACATATTTTAATATGGACACAGAAGAAGAATCATATATTTGGTATGTTAATTTTTCAAAAAAACCAGATAATTTAGTAGATAGATATAATCAAATTAGTATAGCATTTGTACCAGAAATAGATGAACTAAGATATTTTATAGTAACAGAAGGAAAATATGAGAATAATCCAATTTACATAACAGAAGAACAAGCAAAAGAAACGGCATTGACAGAAGAACAAAAAACAAATATAAATTATAAAATAAAAGAAACAAATGCAGAACTAGGTATTGCCGCAATGAATACAGACGCTTATGCTAGAACAATAGATTATCAGCAATATTGTAAGCAAAGTAAGATGGATTATTTAGAAAAAAATTATGTGGTATATCATACAGATGAGCGTATTAGAAAAGTTTGGAAAGTTACAATAGAATATGATATACCAATGGAAGAAATTTTCTTAGAAGATTCATTTAATATGAATGATTTAGGTTATACTTATTATATAGATGCAACAACAGGAGAAGTGATAGGCGGTGAATCTCCTGAAATAAACATAAAAGCAGAATATAAAAATGGTAATTTGGTAGAAATTCCAACAGAAGAAAAATAAAAAAGAGAAAAAGAGCAGATATTAGAAATGAATAAAAAAATTCATGGAAAATATCTGCTCTTAAATTAGATAATTAAATATAAGCATATTTTCAAAATTATAAAACTGCTCCTAAAATCAAGATACCAAGGTTATTTTTATAAATTGTATCAAATTGAGAAATTGGCAAAGGATTTTCACCCCAACCTGCTTCTATAGTATATCCAGGTCGATTGTATGAAGAAATAAACCAATCTTTATAACCAGCATAAGCAGATTCAGGTGGTGTAACTTCTAAAGTATAACCACTAGCATTAGCAAACTGCCTTCCAATAAATTCTGATTCTGGAGGTAGAAAATCTTGATATCTCCAATAAATAACTTCACCTTGTGTATGATATGCTAAAATAAGTCTAAAATCATGTTGCAAAGTAAAATTATAAAGAGCCAATGACTCAGGTTCTGTTAAAGGACCGTCACCTACGAAATCTCTTGGAGAAGGTTTAGTATATCCTTGGGCAAATTTAATTTCTCTTGCTTTATTCCAACCAGCTGGAAATTGTAAGTTTAAATCCACACCTGTGGATTTTATTAACTTCCATATATTAAATTTAAGGTGTTATATTTCTTGATGTTGTTCACATAACTTGATTTTTTGGTAATTAAATGGTAAAATATAATCATTAAAAATCCATAAAATCTTTCTTAGAATAGTGCTATGGAGGTATGCACTACTAGACAACATTTAATATTATACAACATTTTGCGACTGCAAAAAAGAAAGGAGTTAACAAGATGGAAATCACAAAAGGATTGCTTATGCATTGGTGGCATTACTATGGCAAATGCATCTATACTTTGGCAGAATTGGAGAAATTCGAGAAAGTCATTGATGAATATGGTGTAGAAAAAGTTCTAGAAGCCGCTGTTGCCTCTTATATTTGTGATGATGGCTCTCCAACTGCTATGCTTGCAAGCATTCGGCAAGACTACGTGAAAGAACTGTTGGAATCTTTGCCTGATATTTCTACTTGGGAAGAAAAAGACAAAGAACAATACAAAGCAGTACGAGATAAATTTATTCATATCATTTCGCAAACAGCATAAGGTAATCAATGAAGAGGTAGTAAGCCACATTTGGCTTACTACCTCTTATAAAAAGGTGCTTTATAACATCTTGCTTTTAAATTTAAGGATTTTTTAGAATACTATAAACAAATATTGAGAAATTGCTACTTTAATGATAAAATGGAAAAAAATAAAATGAGGTAAAGTTATATGGGAAGAAGAAAGAAAAATCAAAAACTAAATATTTGGCAATACATTTTTACAGTAGTCATATTAATTTGTATTTCTATTTATGGATATATAAACCAAAATGTTACACCTAGCGATACAGTAAATGATTATAACTTAAATAATCAACATACTATATTTGATTTATCTACAATTCCAGAATATACATCAAGTCCTTATGTTGAAATAAACAACAATATACCATATTTTACAGAAGAAGATTATACCACTGAGGCTTTTGAAGAATATAGTGATTTGGGAAATGGTAAAGCAGGCGTAGCCTATGCTAATATTTGCAAAGAAATTATGCCAAAAGAAGGAGAAGAACGTGGTGAAATAAGTAGTGTTAAAGATCTTTCAGGATGGGTACAAAAAAGATATGATAATTTAATAAAAGATAAATATTTATATAATCGTTGCCATTTAATTGGTTGGCAACTTGCAGGAGAAAATGC
>CANRMM010000017.1 GCA_947631745.1 uncultured Clostridia bacterium | reverse complement strand
AAGGACTTAAGTCCTAGCCAGAAACATGCCCTTATAGGGCAAATTAAAACTACCCGTTGAACGGGTAGTTTTTTTTATTTTGTCTTGCAGTTTTAACAAAAAAATGATATAGTCTATAATGTATTATTTTATATCCATAATACACTTTTAATAAATTGCAAAAGGAAGGAACGAAAAAAATGGGACTATTTAAAACATATAGTGAAAAAGAAGTAAAAAGATTGATGCCAACTATAAAAAAAATCAATGAATTAGAACCAGATATTCAAAAATTATCAGATTCTGAACTAAGAGGAAAAACAGATGAATTTAAAAAGAGATTAGAAGAGGGAAGCACCTTAGATGATATATTACCAGAAGCTTTTGCCGTTATAAGAGAAGCTTCTAAAAGAGTATTAGGAATGAGACAATTCGACGTTCAATTAATTGGTGGAATTATATTACACCAAGGTAGAATTGCTGAAATGAAAACAGGAGAAGGAAAAACTTTAGTTGCTACTGCACCAGTATACTTAAATGCATTAACAGGAAAAGGAGTTCATGTTATTACAGTTAATGACTACTTAGCTAAGAGAGATAGTGAGTGGATGGGAAAAGTATACCGCTTCTTAGGATTATCTGTTGGATTATCAATAGCAGGCATGGAGCCAGATGAAAAGAGAAAAGCATATAGTTGTGACATTACTTATGGTACAAATAATGAATTTGGATTTGATTATTTAAGAGATAATATGGTTATTTATAAAGACCAACTTGTACAACGTGGTCTTAACTATGCTATTGTTGATGAGATTGATAGTATTTTAATTGATGAAGCTCGTACACCATTAATTATATCAGGTAGAGGATCACAATCTTCGGACCTATATAAAAAAGCAGATAACTTTGTAAGAAAACTTACACCAAAAGTAATTGTAGAAGAAGATGTAAAAGATTTTGAACAAGCAGAGGACAATGAGAAATATGACTATATAGTTGACTTAAAGGCAAAATCCGCTTCATTAACACAAAAAGGTATAAAAAAAGCAGAGCAGGAATTTGGATTAGAGAATTTTAACGATATTGAAAATTCAGAAATCGTACATAATGTAAATCAAGCATTACGTGCTCATGGAATTATGAAAAAAGACATTGATTACATTGTAAAAGATGGAGAAGTATTAATTGTAGATGAATTTACAGGAAGAATTATGTATGGAAGAAGATATAACAATGGACTTCATCAAGCAATTGAAGCAAAGGAACATGTAAAAATTGCAGATGAATCAAAAACATTAGCAACAATTACCTTCCAAAACTATTTTAGAATGTACGCAAAATTATCTGGTATGACAGGAACTGCAATGACAGAGGAAGCAGAATTTGAAGAAATCTACAAATTAGACGTTATAGAAATACCAACCAATAAGCCTATGATAAGAAAAGATAACTCAGATATTATATACAAAAACGAAAATGCAAAATTCAGAGCTGTAATAGAAGATATAAAAGAAAGTCATAAAAAAGGTCAACCAGTATTAGTAGGTACAGTTTCTATTGAAAAATCTGAAAGATTGAGCAAATTATTATCAAAAGAAGGAATCAAGCATACAGTATTAAATGCAAAATTCCATGAAAAAGAAGCGGAAATTGTCGCACAAGCTGGTAAATTTGGAGCTGTAACAATTGCCACAAACATGGCAGGTCGTGGTACCGATATTATGCTTGGTGGAAATAGTGAGTTTTTAGCAAAACAAGAAATGAAAAAAATAGGTTATACAGATGAACAAATAGAACAATCAACAGCCTTCAACGAAACTGATGATCAAGAAGTTCTAAATGCTAGAAATAAGTTTAAAGAATTAAAAGCAAAACACGACAAAGAAATAGAAGAAGAAAAGAAAAAAGTTCTTGAAGTTGGCGGATTAAAAATTATAGGAACAGAAAGACATGAATCAAGAAGAATAGATAACCAGTTAAGAGGACGTAGTGGTCGTCAAGGAGATCCTGGACAATCAAGATTCTATATTGGACTAGATGATGATTTAATGAAAATCTTTGGTGGAGACATGATTACAAAAATATATAATACATTAGGTGCAGACGAAGATATGCCAATTGAATCAAGAATGATTTCAAATGCTGTTGAAAATGCTCAAAAGAGAGTAGAAGGAAGAAACTTTAGTATCAGAAAAAATGTACTTCAATATGATGATGTTATGAATACACAAAGAGAAATTATCTATTCACAAAGAAGACAAGTACTAAATGGAGAAAATCTAAAAGAGAATATTCATAACATGATGGATTCATTAGCCGAAGAACTTGTTGAATCATATACAACAGATGAAGGAATTAATCAAGAAGGATTATTATCAGAAATATCAACCATTTATGGAATTAATGAACTAGATTCTTTAAAAGATGGAAAAGAAAATAAGGTAATAGAAGAAATAAAAGAAAAGGCACATGAAAAATATGATGCAAAAGAAAAAGACTTCGGAGAAGAAACTTTAAGAGAACTTGAAAGAGTAGTTATGCTTAAAATCGTAGATGAAAGATGGATGGACCATATAGATGCAATGGATGAATTGAAAGATGGTATCGGACTTCGTGCATATGCTCAAAAAGATCCAGTTGTACAATACAGAATAGAAGGATTTGATATGTTTGACCAAATGGTAGCAGACATCAAACTAAATGTTGTAAAACTTCTAATGAATGCAAGAAAAAGAGAAAATGCACCTGTAAGGAAAGAATCTATAAAAATTACATTAGCAGGAAAGGAAGAAGGAAAAGTAAATTTAGATAGTAATCAAGCTCCAAAATCTTCAGCACCAGTAAATACTCCTTACGTTAATAAAGAACCACAAGTAGGAAGAAACGATCCATGTCCATGTGGTTCGGGAAAGAAATACAAGAATTGCTGTGGAAGAAATGCATAAATACTAAATTATAAGATATTTTTATCAAAAAGGAATGTAGACATAGTATATATGTTAACATTCCTTTTTGCTATATAAAAATACAAAAATTGTATTAAATGATTGAATATTTAATAATAATATGATGCAATACAAATGTTCGCAAAATTGGAGGGATTTATTTGAATAGCAATTTAATAAATAATGAGAATGAAATTAACAAATGAATTTGGTAAAGGGTTTTCTAAAAGAAATTTAGAAAGAATGAGAAAATTTTATATTTATTTTCCAATTGCGACAACAGTGTCGTCGCAATTGAGTTGGTCACATTATCTTGAATTAATTAAAGAAGAAAACAAGAGTATATAACATCTTGAATTGTTTTACATAATAAGGTATAATTTAATCGGCTATATATTCAAAATATAAGATAATAAAACATATAATAATAATAAAAGGAGAGAAGATGATGAAAAAATTAAAGAAAAGTATAATGATATTATTAATACTCATAGTTATAATGGGAACACAGGTAATGACATATGCAACTAATATAGCTAGCAATAGTGAGGTAAACTCAAGAAACGAAATAATAGAAAAAAATATTGAATTAGTGGAAGATTACGAATTTTCTAACATGAACACTAAAATATACTTATCAGACATTACCCCACAAGGCAATAACTATTCTAGTTATTATGCAAATGCAGATAGCAATGGAAATAAATTTGCCTTATTGAAAGATGGAGAAGAAAAAGAATATGAAAAGGGTATTTTAACAATACCTTCAAATCAAGCATATTTAATATATACAGATATCCAAGAACAAGGATATAGATTCTTTTCAGCAGATATTGGAATTAACAAAACAGGAAGACAAAGCAATTCTTCTGTAAAATTTACAGTATATGCAGATGATGTAGAAGTTTATTCAAGCGAAGATATGTCTTCTACAGATGAATTAAAAAATATTGTAGTACCACTTAAAGATGTAAAAGTTTTAAAAATAGCAGTTACTACTGTAAGTGGTTCTAATCCACATGCAGTATGGGGAGATGCAGCATTTTATAAAGAAGCTGAAACACCATACTTAGCTGTTGATGACTTAGAATTTAATCTAGCAGAACAAGTAACCGCTTCTAACATATTAGAATATGCAATTGCAAAAGATAAAGAGGAAAATGATATAACAAAAGACATTAAATATGAAACAGATTATAAAGATGAAGAATCTGGAACATTTAAAGTTCTATATTCAGTAACAGATAAAAATGGTAACACTCATAAACGTATTGTAAATATGACAATTACTGGTGAAGACTATTCAAAAGAATTATCAATTGAAAGATTAAAGAAACCATGGGCATCATATCTTTACCATGGAAGAGGTACATTAAGTACACAAGGAAAGAAATCATGGGACATCGTATTAAAAGAAGTATTAGATTTTGATCCAAGTAAATGGAATAAAATAACCAAATATGGAGAAGGAGTATATCAAGTAGATATTGACTTGCAAGCTAATGGAATATATGTAAAAAAGGCAGAATTAACATCATTAATCCCTATGCTTATGGATGACGAACCACGTACATTTGTTATGAAAGATTGGGGAACTGGAATAACAGAAAAAGATGGTCTCGTAAGTCATGTTACAGTTTGGGTAAATAAAGAAGGTGAAAAACAAGATGAATGGCTTGCTAAAATAGAAGCTAATACAGTAAATATGTTATCTGAAAAAAAGGATGACATGACTGAAGTTCAACGTTTAAAAGTTGTTGTTGATAAATATAAATCATGGCTAGTATATGCTGACGGAGGTCAATTACTTAGCAACTCTCTAGGTAATGGTAGAGCGGTTTGTGGTGGAAATGCACGTGGATATATATATTTATCTCAAAGACTTGGAACAAAAAGTGTATGGGGACGTAGTGCTCCTCATGCGTGGTCTTTTACAAAAACTTATGAATATGATTATTGGTTTAAAACAGATCTTTTATCAGGTGAATTCCTAGCTCCTGGTGTAAATGGAGAAGGTAATTTGTCAGTTGGAGGAAATTACAAAGCAAGACATTATAAATGGTTTGTTTTTGGAACCGAAGAATATCCAAGAAAACTACTTAATTATCCATCTGTATGGGTAACAGTAAGTTCACCAGATGTATTTATTCCTAAGAATAGAGAATATAACTTATTAGACTATATTGTAGATTATGGAAGTATTTTTACTGAAGAATTTCCTAAAGAAAATATTTCTGTAAAAATTGATAGAATAACTAAAAATCAAGAAGTAGTTAAAACTGATATAAAAGACTTTCCAACTTCAGGTGATGGAACTAACTTAAAAGCAGGATTTTACCATGTAAACTATTTCATTACAGACAAAGGTAAAACAAATTCTGCATCACTTGTATTAAGAGTAACAAATGGTACTGAAACAGATCCAACAGTTGAAGAATCAGAAATGACAGGAACAGTTAATAAAGTTGAATCATTAGGTTTATGGACAGGAGAAGCGGAAAGATATTATACAAATGCAATAGAAGCAAAAGAAAATGCTAGTATAACATTTGATATAACTGATAAAGGATATAAATACTTAGAATTCGACTATGGTATAAAAGATAGTGTTAGAGAAAATACACAATATGGTATGAATGGAAAAGTTCAAGCTGTTGTTCATGCAGACGATAAAATAATATATGAAGGAGCTGTTCTAGGTTGGCAAACTAAATATGAAAGTATCTCATTAGCAATACCAGATGGAACTAAAACAATAAAAATAGAATCTAAGGCTGTAGGAGCAGGAAACAATCATGCAGGAATTTGTAATTTAAGATTTATTACTGACGATGGAAGTAATGATTTTAAAGAAGCAAATATTGTAGAAATGCCTCAAAAAATAACAGCCAATATTGGTGAAAAAGTAACAATAACTCCTACAATTGAAGAATCTGACGGTAGAGATGAATATCAATGGTATAAAAATGGAGAAAAATTAAATGAGCAAACAGAACCTGAATTAGTATTAGAAACTATGAACTTAGAAGATGAAGGAAATTACACTTTAACAATTACATCTACTTTAGAAAATGAGAAAAAAGAAGTTACAAGTCCAGTATGCCAAGTATTAGCTACTAACTTCGAAATTTCTTCTGAAAAATATACAGTAGAAGAAGCCACAATTTCAAAAATACCTCCACAAACAACAGTTAATGATTTCAAAGAAAATGTTAAGGCAGGAGAAGAAATTACTATCAAAAATGCAGACGGAGAACTTCTACAAGATACAGATGTACTAACAACAGGTACAACAATAAAAACAGGAGAAGACATAGAATATACAGTATGTATTACTGGAGATATGGATAAAGATGGAAAGGCTACTGTTAATGATCTATCATTAATAAAATTACATTTCATCAAGAAAGAAAATTTAGAAGGAATTACTCTAAAGGCAGCAAATATAGATGAAGACGAAAAAATTACAATTAATGATATAGCCTGCTTAAAATTAGTGCTAATTAAAAAAATGACAATAGAATAAAGCACATGAAAAGAAAATAATAAAATGAACCTCAATTGTTAAAATTTTAACTATAGAGGTTCATTTTTATTGATTATTTTCAACATATAATATATAATTAGTAAAAATAAAAAGGAGGGAAAAATGAAAGATATAACAATTTCAAATGACATCAAATATATAGGTGCAGATGATAAGGACATAGAATTATTCGAAAACCAATATAAGGTACCAAATGGTGTTTCATACAACTCATATATTATCATTGACGAAAAAATAGCAATATTAGATACAATTGATAAAAGAAAAACAAGTGAATGGTTACAAAATTTAGACAAAGCCTTAAATGGTAGATTGCCTGAATATTTAGTAGTTTCACATTTAGAGCCAGATCATGCATATAACATTGCAACAATAATTGAAAAGTATCCTAACATAAAAATTGTTGGAAATAACAAAACTTTTGCCTTTTTGCCACAATTTTTTGATATTGCCAACTTAGAAGATAGAAAAGTTGAAGTAAAAGATGGAGATACTTTAAGTTTAGGAAAACATAAATTGCATTTTATTATGGCACCAATGATACACTGGCCTGAAGTAATGATGGAATATGAAGAAAGTGAAAAAGTATTGTTTTCTGCAGATGGATTTGGAAAATTTGGCACACTAGACACAGAAGAGGACTGGGACTGCGAAGCAAGAAGATATTACTTTAATATAGTAGGCAAATATGGTGTACAAGTACAATCTTTACTAAAAAAGGCAAGCTCATTAGACATAAAAACAATTTGTCCTTTACATGGACCTATACTAAAAGAAAATT
The DNA here is from genome assembly GCA_947631745.1 of uncultured Clostridia bacterium. Taxonomy (GTDB): domain Bacteria; phylum Bacillota; class Clostridia; order TANB77; family CAG-508; genus CALXVA01. The sequence continues at coordinate 18,514 of CANRMM010000017.1, read as the reverse complement.
TATCATATTATATTGGAAAATATGATATTTGGAGTAAATATGAAGTAGAAAGTGATGGAATATACATTGCATGTGCATCAATACATGGCAACACATTTGAAGCTTGCGAAAAATTAAAAGAAATACTAGAAGAAAAAGGAGCTAACAAAGTTGTACTTGCAGATTTATCAAAAGAAGATTTTGCAGAAGCAATAGAAGATTCTTTTAGATATGGAAAAGTAGTATTTGCATCAGCTACATATAATATGGAAATGTTCTCACCAATGAGAAATCTATTATTAGATTTAAAAGAAAAAAATTATCAAAATAGGAAAGTAGGAATTATTGAAAATGGAACATGGGCTCCAAATTCGGCAAAAGGAATGAAAGATATATTATCTACAATGAAAAATATTGAAATCGTTGAGCCAACCGTTACAATAAGATCAACACTAAAAAATAATGATATTGCAAAATTAAATGAATTAGCAGAAGAAATTTTAAAATAATATATTTTTATGAAAGGGGATAATCTTATATGACAAACAATTTAAAAAAATTTTATCTTACTATTTTATTAATTTTTGTATTATACATAACAATCACACCTATAGCTTTAGCAACAGAAACCAATGAAACTTTAACAGAAGGAACAACAGAAGAAATAACAGAGGAAATAACGGAAGCTTCTGAATATACAATTAATTATGTATTAAATAAAGGAACAAATAATAAAGAAAATCCTACGAGCTATACACCTGGAACAGCTATAACATTAAAAAATCCAACAAGAACAGGTTATACATTTGCAGGCTGGTATAGTGACAGTACATATAAAAATAAAATAACGACTATATCAGAAAAAAGCTCTGGAGAAATAACAATTTACGCAAAATGGACAGCAAATACATATACAATAAAATTTAATGGTAATGGTGCAACTAGTGGTAAAATATCTAATCAAAGCAATAGAAAATATGATACTAATTATAAATTGCCTGCCAATACTTTCAAGAAAAAAGGATATACATTTACTGGATGGAACACTAAAAAAGATGGTTCAGGTAAAACATATAAAAATAAAGAAAGCATAAAAAACTTAACAAGTAAGGATAAAGCAACTGTTACTTTATATGCTCAATGGCAGAAGACAAAATATACAATTACATATAAATTAAATGGTGGAAAAAATAATAAGAATAATCCAAGTAATTACTATATAACAACTTCAAATATAACACTAAAAAATCCAACAAGAACAGGTTATACATTTGCAGGATGGTATAGTGATAGCAAATATAAAACCAAAGTAACTACTATAAAAAAAGGAAGCACAGGTAATAAAACGCTTTATGCAAAATGGACAGCCAATACATATACAATAAAATTTAATGGCAATGGTTCAACTAGTGGCAAAATGTCTAATCAAAATAATATAAAATATAATACTAGCTACAAATTGACTGCTAATGCCTTTAAGAAAAAAGGATATACATTTACCGGATGGAATACCAAAAAAGATGGTTCAGGAAAAACATATAAAAATAAAGAAAGCATTAAAAACTTAACAAGTAAAAATAAAGCAACTGTCACTTTATACGCTCAATGGAAGAAAGTCAAATATACAATTACATATAAATTAAATGGCGGAAAGAATAATAAAAATAACCCAAGTAATTACTATGTAACAACTTCAAACATAACACTAAAAAATCCAACAAGAACAGGTTATACATTTGTAGGTTGGTATAGTGATAGTAAATATAAAAATAAAGTAACTACCATAAAGAAGGGAAGCACAGGTAATAAAACACTTTATGCAAAATGGAAAGCAAAAGTATTAACTACAACTGCTAATACATCAATAACATTAAAAGATGAAATTAGAGTTCCTATTAAATTTACAAAAACTGATTACTATGTATATTATAAGGTTGACAATACAGACATTGTAACTTGTTCATGGGATAGAGAATGGAACAATAATGTAATAGATTTAATCATATCAGCAGAACAACCAGGAACAACTTATGTTACTGTTACCAACAACTATAATAAAGAAAGCATTAAATTTAAAGTAACAGTTCCAACATATTGGGAAAATGTAAAGGTAATAATACCAGATACAATTGGAGAAAGTGACAACCCAGAAAATAGAATGCAAATACTAGATTATCAATTCTATACAGGTTATTCAAATTATTATTATATGAATGTCAAATTTAAGTTAGTAGAGTATGGGAAACCAAGAAAAAGTAGCTGGTCAGAATATTTCTATTGCTATGATGAAAATGGAAACATTCTAGATAAATGTTATATGTATGCAGGAAGTCTTTACCTAGGAAATATTTATTATGATGATATGTTAATACCTAAAGGTACAGCTAAAATAGAATTCATAGAATATCCATATAACAATCCAGACGTTCCAACAAAACCAGATGAAAATGATAACGGAAATAGTAATACAAAATGGAGTTATTCAGATGCGCAAACTTTAGGCGAATACACAAAATCAGCTTATGATTTTTCTAAAAAAGCTTATGAAGATGCAAAAAAAGCACAAGATAATGGTAATACATCTTTAAAAAGTACATATTTAAACCTTGCTATTCAAAACATGAAAGTAGCAGTATCGTCTTTAAAACAAGCTGAAAGTTTAGCAAAAAATCGTGCTGAATTACCTCTTACAGACGGAGGGACATTATTAACTGAAATTCAAAGTGTAATTAGTATTTATGATGGAATTGACAATTACACAATTGATTCTTCAAATGCTTCATCATATGAAGAAGAAATATATAATATGGCATCAGACGGAAGTATGGATTGCTCACTTTTAAATATATTATCAAGTAAATTAAAATTAGAATTTTTTAAATAATTATACAAATTCGTTACTAATATAAATAGTAACGAATTTTTTTATGATTTAATGTTCTTTTAATGTTAAGAATATAATATACAATTCAAGAGGTGATCAAAATGGCAGATATATTTAGAAGAATCGAAAAAAAGTACATTATAACAAGTAATCAATATTTAAATATAAAAGAACAAATAAAAAAATATACTGTAGAAGATGAATATGGAAAAAGTACTATATGTAATATATATTTTGATACAAAAAACTATGACTTAATTAGAAATTCCATTGAAAAACCAGTATATAAAGATAAAGTTAGATTACGAAGCTATAATACACCAAACTTAGATACAAAAGTATATCTAGAAATTAAAAAGAAATATGAAGGAGTGGTAGGGAAAAGAAGAATTGAATTAAGGCTAAAGGAATTTTACGAATATATGGAAAAGAAGAAAATAGAAAATATACAAAATAAACAAATATATCGTGAAATAGACTATTATTTTAAATATATGAATTTAAAACCTACAATGTATATTTCCTATTGTAGAAGAGCTTTTTATGGAAAGGATGACAGAGACTTTAGAATAACATTTGATAGTAATATATTAGCCAGAGAACATGAATTAAAATTAGAAAAAGGTAGCTATGGAGAAAATATATTACCAATTAATAATTATGTTATGGAAATAAAAACTTTAGATGCAATGCCAATGTGGAGTGTAAAAATGCTAGACGAATTAAATATAGCTCCATGTGGTTTCTCAAAATATGGAGAAGGATATACACAATTAATATTAAATGCAAATAATCAAGAAAAATTAGTAATTTAAAAAAGAAAGAAGGATTTTAAAATGTTAGAAAGTATTTTTACACAAACACAAGCAACTGTAAGTATAGAAAGTTGTATTATAGCAATTATAGTTTCATTTATTTTAGGAGGAATCATAAGTTTCACATACAAACTAACAACAAGAGCTACACAAAACTTCTTAATCACATTATTCATATTACCGGTATTAGTTCAAGTTGTAATTTTCCTAGTAAATGGAAACTTAGGAACGGCTTTTGCAGTAGCAGGAGCATTTGGACTAGTAAGATTTAGAAGTATGCCAGGAACTTCAAAAGAAATATTAAGTGTATTTTGGGCAATGGCTGTTGGACTAGGATTAGGTATGGGATATATGATGTATTCTGCACTAATTACAATAATTATTGCTGTAGCAATTATTATTGTTAGCTTTATAGCTAATAAAACAAAAGATATGGAAGAAAGAAAACTAAAAATAATTATTCCAGAAAGTTTAGATTATGAAGAAGTATTTAAAGACTTATTTGAAAAATATACAAATAAAACAGAAATGACAAAAGTAAAAACAACAAATATGGGAAGCATGTATGAATTATCATATATTGTAAGCTTAAAAAAAGAAATAAAAGAAAAAGAATTTATGGATGAAATTAGATGCAGAAATGGCAATATGTTAGTAATGCTAGAAAGAAGAGATTTAAGTGAGGTTGAGTTATAATGAAAAATAAAAAACAATCAATAATTTATATTTTAATTTTGCTAATATTATTAGTTGTTATTTTGGGAGTAATATATTTGCATTCTTTAGAAAATAATAATAACTATGTTCCAATTAGCACAGAAACAACAAACATAGATGTTGACTATACATCATCTGAATTATCTGGCAAAACATCTGAATATAACGCTAAAATAAACTTAAGTAATGAAAACAATACAATTGAAGGAACAGGAGCTACAATTTCTGGTTCAAATATAAAAATATCCAACGGAGGAACTTATTATATAACAGGAACTGCATCAAATGCTAGTATTACAATTGACGCAAATAAAGATGAAGAAGTAGGAATTATATTAGATAATGCAAATATAACATCAACAACTACATCTGTTATAAATGGAATTACATGTAAAAAATTAACAATTACACTAGCTGATAATTCTACCAACTATTTAAAAGATAATAATTCATATACTGAATTTACAGATGCAGAAAAATCAGAACCAGATGGAACTATTTTTACAAAAACAGATTTAGTAATTAATGGAACAGGTAAGTTAGTTATAGACAGTAATTACAAAGACAGTATCGTAAGTAAAGACACATTAAAGATAATTAATTCTGAAATTGAACTTAGTTCAGCAGATGATGGAATAAGAGGAAAGGACTATGTTGCTATAAATAATGCAAAAATTACTATAAACTCTCAAGGTGATGGAATAAAATCTACAAATGATGAAGATACAAGTCTAGGCTATATAGCAATTGAAGGAGGAACATTAAACATAAAATCAGGAGCTGATGGAATTCAAGCACAGACAATATTAAATATATCACAAAATCCAATAATTAATATTACAACAGATGGTCAAGTATCATCTTCAAGTAATAAAGCATTAAAAGCAGGAACAGAAATTACAATTGAAAATGGAACATTTACAATAGATTCTACAGATGATAGTATCCACTCAAATAATTCTATAATTATAAATGGAGGAACATTTAAAATAAATAGTGGTGATGACGGAATACATGCAGATACAAGTTTAGTAGTAAATGATGGAACAATAGATGTAACCAAATCTTACGAAGGATTAGAAAGTGGATATATAGAAATAAATGGAGGAACAATTTCAGTAATCGCATCAGATGACGGTATTAATATAGGTGGAGGAAATGATAATTCATCTATGAACGGAAGAAAGGGGCAGAATAATTTTAATCCAATTATAGATTCAGATAAAAAACTTGTAATAAATCAAGGAAATATTAAAGTAAATTCTGAAGGAGACGGATTAGATTCAAATGGTTCAATGTACATTAATGGAGGAACAATAGTTGTTGAAGGACCTGCAACAACTGGAAATGGAGCTTTAGACTATAATGGAGAATGCATCATTACTGGAGGAACACTAATAGCATATGGAGCAGGAGGAATGTGGCAAAATCCTTCTAATACATCAACACAATATATGGTGGTATTTTCTAGTATGGGAAACAATGGAGATGTTTTAACATTAAAAGACAGCTCTGGAAAAGAAATTGCTAATGTAACAACATCAAAATCTTATAGTGCAATATTATTTTCAAGTGACAAAATTCAAAAAGGAGAAACCTATACCTTATATGTAAATGGAAATGAAATAGAAAGTTTAACTGCAGAAGATATAATAACAGGTAATGTATTTTCACAAGGTGGAATGAATGGAATGCCAGGTGGTAGAGGCATGAGAAATTTCAATTAAGTACTAAAAACTAGAAACTTACAATAAAAATAAGTTTCTAGTTTTACTATAGTTAATGTAATATGATATAATTTAAAAGTATAAAAATATAAAATAAAGGTGATAAGATGAAAATTTTAATAGTAGAAGATGAATTTAATTTAGCAGATGTTGTAGCTAGTAGATTACGTAAAGAAAAATATAGTGTTGATATTGCATTAGATGGAGAAGAAGGACTAGACAACGCATTAACAAACATATATGATTTAATCATTTTAGATGTTATGCTACCAAAATTAAATGGATTTGAAGTACTAAAAGAGATAAAGAGAAATAAAATTGAAGCCAAAGTTATTATGCTAACAGCCAAAAGTCAAATAGAAGATAAATTAAATGGGTTTGAAGAAGGTGCAAATGATTATATAACAAAACCATTTCATATTGAAGAAGTAGTTGCAAGAGTTAATGTTTGGTTGCGAAGTGACAATCCCCATATAGAAAAAGATTATATTGAAGCGGGAGATATAAGATTAAATAAAAAAACTTCAAATTTATTATGTATAACTACAAATGAATCTATAGATATTATTTGTAAAGAATATCTTCTTCTAGAATTTTTAATGCAAAATCAAAATCAAATTGTATCAAAGGAAAAAATATATGAAAAAGTTTGGGGATTTGATAATGAATCAGAATCAAATAACTTAGAAGCATATATCTCATTTGTTAGGAAAAAAATTAAAGCAATAGGTTCAAAGGCTAACATTAAAGCATTAAGAGGACTAGGCTATAAATTGGAGGTGTAAATATGAAACAACTAGAAAATAAAGTTTTCTATACATTAGTACTTATGCTTTCTATATTCTTAATATCAATTTTAGTTATAGCTAATATTCAAAGTTATAGCAGAGAAAGCAATAATATTCAAAATAATCTAGTGAAAATGGACAACCCTAATAAACCTACTAAAAGAGAAAAAGAAAATCAAAACAATAAAGAAGTAATGGATAGAAATATAGATCAAAAAATTTTTATGGATTCAGTTATTTATACAATTCGATTTGATAGTGATGGAAATATAATTGAAATAATAAGTCATACAGAAAATGGCACTGTAAATGAGGAAATTACACAAGTTGCTGAAAATCTGATTCAATCAGGTGATAAAAGTAAAATGATAATTGGAAATCTATACTTTAATAGATATTCATACACATTCAGAGACTTTAATCAATTAATTATATCAGATAATAGTCTATCTCAAACAAGATTAAGAAATGAATTAAAAACATCAATATTAATATTTATTTTATTAGAAATCGCTATCTTATATGTATCAAAAAAGTTAACTAGTTGGATAATTAAACCAGCCTATGAAGCCTTAGATAAGCAAAAACAATTTATTGCTGATGCATCACATGAATTGAAAACTCCTGTAGCTGTCATTATGGCAAGTTCTGAAGCACTAGAAAATGATTTTCAGCAAAAATGGATTGACAATATTAAAAGTGAATCTGAAAGAATGAATAAATTAATTACAAATTTATTAAATCTCTCTAAAATAGAAAATAGTGACGATAAAAAACTATATGTAAAAAGTAATTTATCAAAAGTAATAGAGAACTCATGTATGACTTTTGAAAGCCTAATATATGAGAAGCAAATAAAATTTAATACAAGCATTGAAAAGAATATTTATATGCAATGTGATGCAGACCAAATAAAACAATTAGTTGGTATTTTAATTGACAATGCTATTAAACATAGTGAATCAAAAGGTGAAATATCTATTAATTTGAAAACTCAAAAGAATGAAATTATTTTTGAAGTAACTAATAAAGGAAAAGACATACCAAAAGAAATTCAAGACAAAATTTTTGAACGATTTTATCGTGCTGATGAATCAAGAAATAGAAATGAAAACAGATTTGGCTTAGGCTTAGCAATTGCAAAAAGCATAGTATTAAATCATCAAGGAAAAATTGAAGTAGATTCTAATAATGGCTACACAACTTTTAGAGTAAATTGGAAGAAAAATCAAAAATAAAGCATTTGACAAAGCAATCTCTGTATGCTATATTGCATATAACAATTTAGATATAGGAAGTGAAAAAATGATAAATTTAGAGGAAAACTCTCGAGAATTAGAAAACTATAAAACACAATTATCTGAAATAGGTGATTCACTTTGACATTTCAAATCTTGAACAAGAGCTTCACCAATTAGAACAACAAACTTCTAACTCAGAATTTTGGAATGATACAGATAATAGTTCTAAAATCCTAAAAAGAATAACAAATATAAAATCTAAAATAGAAGATTTTAAAAAAGTAAAAAATGAATTTGACAGCCTCTATGAGTTAAGTGAATTATTAAAGTCAGAATCAGATGATGAATTAGCAAAAGAGTTATTAAAAAATACAAAAACATTAAAAAAAGAAATAGAAAGATTAGAAATTACAACATTACTGTCAGATACATATGATAGTAATAATGCTATTTTAACAATTCATCCAGGAGCAGGTGGAACAGAAGCACAAGATTGGGCAGAAATGCTTTATCGTATGTATGCAAGATGGGCAAATGCAAATGGATATGAACTAAAAGAACTAGATTATCTAGAAGGAGAAGAAGCAGGATTAAAAAGTGTAACCTTTTCTATTATAGGTAAATATGCATACGGATATTTAAAAGGAGAAATGGGAGTTCACCGTCTAGTAAGAATTTCTCCTTTTGATGCAGGGGGAAGGAGACATACATCATTCGCTTCTGTTGAAGTTTTGCCAGAGATTACAGAAGACGTCAAAATAGATATAAATCCAGACGATTTAAGAATAGACACATACAGATCATCAGGAGCGGGAGGACAGCATATTAATAAAACTTCTTCTGCCGTTAGAATTACACATATTCCTACTAACATTGTTGTTGCCTGCCAAACAGAAAGATCTCAAATTCAAAATAGAGAAACAGCTATGAAAATGTTAAGATCAAAGCTATTAGCAATTAAAGAAAAAGAACATAAAGATACCATTGACGAATTAAAGGGATTACAAATGGATATTGCATGGGGAAGTCAAATTCGTTCTTATGTATTCTGTCCATATACACTTGTAAAAGATCATCGTACAAATTATGAAGTAGGAAACGTGCAAGGAGTAATGGATGGAGACTTAAATGATTTCATTGATGCATACTTAAAAGAAATTGCGCATAATAAAAAATAAGATATAGTAACAAACAATTATCTTAAGAAATAATATATATTATAGGTTTTTTATAACTATAATTACCTATAACTTTATTAAAAAGGACTTCGTATTATAATGGAAACAATCGTATTAAAATTTGGAGGTAGTTCTCTTGCTGACAATATGAAATTAAATATTGTTGCAAATAAAATTATTGATTTTCACAATCAAAATAATAGGGTAGTAGTAATTGTATCAGCACAAGGAAAAACAACAGATAATTTAATCAAAGAAGCAAAAGAATTGTCTTATACTCCAGATAACAGAGAAATGGATGTTCTACTAAGTACAGGAGAACAAATTTCTATTTCAAAATTGAGTATATTGTTAAATAGGTTGGGCTATCCAGCTATTTCACTTACTGGATGGCAAGCAGGTATACTAACAGATAAAAACAACCAAGAAGCAAAAATTCAAATAATTAATGCTAAAAGGATTCAAGAAGAATTAGAAAAAGATAAAATTGTCATTATTGCCGGTTTTCAAGGAATAAATGAACTAGGAGATATTACTACATTAGGCAGAGGGGGATCAGATACAACAGCAGTAGCGGTAGCAGCAGCAATCAAAGCAGACCATTGCTACATATTTTCAGATGTAGATGGTGTATATTCAACAGACCCAAATAAAATAACAGAAGCAAAGAAATTAGAGCAATTATCTTATACCGAAATGTTAGATTTATCAGATGAAGGAGCAAAAGTTCTTCATAACAGATGTGTTGAAATGGCAAAAAAATATAAAGTATTAATTGAAACAGGTTCAACTTTTAATAATAATGTAGGAACAATTATCCAAGAAAAAATGGAAGAAAGCACAGTAAAAAGTATTGTAAAAAATGATGATTTATTTTTAGTTACTTTGAAATATGAAACATATACAAATGATATGTTCCAAAACTTATTGATGCTATTATCAGAAAAAGGAATTCCATTTCATACTTTAATAAATAATAGCATTAATGCTTTAAATATAAGCTTTACTATAAAATCACTTTATTTACCAGCACTACAGCAATTATTAGACAAAGATCTAAAAATGTTCAATTCATCATTTACTAATATTTCAAGAATTTCTTTAGTAGGCTATGGCATTATGAATAATAAGGAAATATTACAAAAAGTTTTAAAAATATTGAATATGAATAACATTGAATTATTAACTATCCAAATAGATGAGTGTAAATTATCTATTATTACCAAAGAAAAAACTTCTAATACAATTATAGAACAATTACACCACGAATTAATTCAATAATTATCAAAAATGCACCTTTATATAGGTGTATTTTTAGTATGTAAATTCTATATGAATTGAGTTCTAAAAAAGACAAGTACTGAATATATATAGTTTAGACTATTGAAAAAAGGAGTGTTGCAAAATGGCATTAGAGGAGAGAAAAGGGAATAATATAAACAACAATAATATTATGCAAAATATTATTTTAGAAAATAGAGAAAAATTAAGTATATCTGGTGTTTTAGATGTACTTAGTTTTGACGATCAAATTGTTATATTAGAAACAGAATTAGGACTATTAACAATAAAAGGAGAAAATTTACGTATTAACAAATTAAGTTTAGATACAACAGAAGTTGTTATTGATGGTGAAGTATATAACTTAGGATATAGTGAAAAAGATTCTATACAAAAGTCTAATGGTGGATTTTTTAATAAAATTTTTAAGTAAAAGGGAAGAGGGCATTTGTATTGAATATAACTATTTATAATCAACTTTATAATGTATTTGTATTTACTATAGTAGGCATTATTATCGGCATATTATTTGATACTTTTAGAGTTCTTAGAAAAAGTTTTAAAACTCCAGATATTATTACAATTATAGAAGATATTATTTTTTGGATTTTAGTAGGAATAATATTATTATTTAGTATTTTTAGATTTAATAATGGGGAACTAAGAAATTACGTTTTTATTGGGTTAATAATAGGATTAATGATATATATGCTTACAATCAGCCGTTATCTAATTAAAATATGTGTGAAGATAATTGTTACAATTAAAAATATATTATATTTTCCACTAAAAAAAATCTATTCTTTCTGTAAAAAATACATTTTTAATCCAATAATTGACATCTTTGCCAAAAAATGTAACAAAATATAAGAATAAAAGAAGGATTTTCAAGATATATGTAGAAAAAAATAATATATACTATTTTAAGTATACTGGAGAAATACAGATGAAAAAGATAAATTTAAAGAATATATATAAGAAGATATTAATTCTAGTGTTCGCAACATATGTAATATATACTTTTTTTGCACAACAGCAAACATTAAATGCTTATAAAGCTGAAGAAAAGAAATATGCTAGTCAGCTAGAAGAAGCACAACAAAAACGTGAAGAATTAGAAGAAACAAAAAACACTCTTAATTCAGATGAATATATAGAACAAATGGCAAGGGAAAAATTAGACATGTACTTGCCAAATGAACGTGTCTATATTGACATTGGAAAGTAACATGAAAAAGAGGCATTTTAATGCCTCATTTTGTATTATTATTTTATATTATCTAAAATATTAAGTCATTCATTTTATTTTATTTTATATCTATTTTTATTTTCCAGATAAAACAAATAATTAATTTATATATAATATATCAAAACTAGGGGGAACAAAATGAATTTAGAAAATTATACATTAGTTGAACTACGCCAATTAGCAAAGGAGAAGAATATAAGCAATGTTTCAAAGTTAAAAAAAGAAGAATTAATAGCACTTCTTGAAAGTAAAAATTTAGATTTTAAAGAAGAAGAAAATATTGATTCAAATAATGTTGAAAATCGCTCACTCGAGAATTTGAGTCAATCTGTAGATAGTAATAATGGATACAAAATAACAAGTGAAGATGATGAAATTGTAGAAGGAATTCTTGAAGTATTACCGGATGGTTATGGTTTTTTAAGAGGAGATAATTACTTATCTACTCCAAAAGATGTATATGTATCACCAGTTCAAATTCGTAGATTTCGTTTAGATAAAGGAGATAAAGTAAAGGGAATTTCTAGAAGCCCTAAAGAAGGTGAAAAATTTCCTGCTTTAATTTATGTAGGTGAGGTAAATGGAGAAGCTCCAGATAAAGCTTACAAAAGAGCAAAGTTTGATGACCTAACTCCAATATATCCTAATGAACGAATTCGTCTAGAAACTGAACCAAATGAGTATTCTATGAGGATTATCGATTTAATGTGTCCTATTGGAAAAGGCCAAAGAGGAATGATAGTGGCACAACCAAAAGTAGGAAAAACCACTTTATTAAAGAAAATAGCTAATAGTATAACAACTAACAATCCAGAAATTGAATTAATTGTTTTACTAATTGACGAAAGACCTGAAGAAGTAACGGATATGCGTCGCTCTATTAAAGGAGAAGTTATTTATTCAACCTTTGATGAATTACCTGAACATCACGTAAAAGTTGCAGAAATGGTATTAGAAAGAGCAAAAAGGCTTACAGAGCAAAAAAAAGATGTAGTTATTTTATTGGATAGTATTACCAGACTTGCTAGAGCATATAACTTAGTGCTTCCATCATCAGGAAGGACCTTATCAGGAGGTCTAGATCCTAATGCATTACATAAGCCAAAGAAATTCTTTGGAGCAGCTAGAAATATAGAAAATGGGGGAAGCCTTACCATTTTAGCAACAGCATTAATAGAAACCGGAAGTAGAATGGATGATGTTATCTTTGAGGAATTTAAAGGAACTGGAAATATGGAAGTGCACTTAGATAGAGGATTATCTGAAAAAAGAATATTCCCAGCAATAGATATTAATAAATCAGGTACTAGAAGAGAAGAGTTATTGCTAACACCTGAAGAATTAGATACAGTTTTTACATTAAGAAAAGCAATGTCAACAATGTCTGTATCAGATGTAACTGAGCAATTAATTGAGCAAATGATAGCAACAAAGAATAATCATGAATTTTTAAAAAAAATGTCATACTTTTTGAAAAATATAAAATAAAAAATCTAACAGAGAATTGTTCAAAATAAAATAATATTTAACAATTCTCTGTTATTATTGTCTATAAATAACTTTTATTTTGTCATTAATGAGATTTATTTGGCACACAATATCAAAAAAGCTCATAAAATAAAATAAGAAACAAAATAAAGTGAAGGAGAAAAGGATAATGATAAAAGGAATTAATGTATCTGAATTTCAAAATAAAATAGATTTTGAAAAAGAAAGAGAAGATGGTCTAAATTTTGCAATATTAAGATGTGGATACGGAATTGACAATCCTAATCAAGATGATAAGAGCTTTAAAAGAAATTTAGAAGAGTGTGAACAATTACATATACCTGTAGGAAGTTATTTATATTCATATGCAAATTCAACTGCAAAAGCTTCATCAGAGGCAGAACATACACTAAGATTAGTAGCAGGGCACAAGATGCCAATGGGTATATGGTATTTTATAGAAGATGATAATACCTGTGGAAATGTCTCTAATATGGAATTAAGTAATATTATAAACAGATATTGTTCAATTATAGAAGATTCTGGATATAAAGTAGGTATATACACAAAATTAAGCTGGATTAAAAATAAAATTGATAAAAGCATTAAAGAAAAATATCCAATTATTGAAATAAAAAATTAAAAACTTAATTAATTAATAAAACAGAAAAAATCATATAACGGTAAGAAAATAGAGGAGGAGAGCCCTTCTCCTTATCTTTTTCAAAGATACCTTATTGCACAAAATCAATCTTTTGTGCAAAAGAGAGTAGGAAAAATATAAAACACTATAATTAGCTTAAAATCAGCTACTTGCTAAATTTGCCCTATAATTTTAGATAACAAACTATATGTCTTTTTTCAAAAAATTGCTTAAAAACGATTTTAACGCATCGTTTTTCTGATCATTTTCTCAAATTTATAATTTATCTTTTATTATTTTACCTTTTCTATGATTTTCAAATATTTGCTTTAATTTTTAGACATATAATTTGTTGTCTTAAAAAAATAAATCGCTTAAAAACGATTTTAGAAGGTCGTTTTTTTAGACTTTTTTTGTTAATTTTAAGAAATACTTAAAATATCAATATATTAAAAGTTTTATCTAAAATTGTATTATAAATTATATTGCTAAAGATTAAATCTTAAACATATAAAATAATTTGTTAAGTTGAATATAAAAATGTCTTAGAATCGATTTTAGAGCGTAGAGCGTTAAATTTACAAAGTAATATTATTTTGAATAATCAAATTAATTATAAATTTATATATTTTAAATTATAAAATTTTAATTGCAACAAATGTTCGTTTTTTGAATTTTCAAAATCTTAATTTTAAATTTCATTTTTATAATTTTATTTTATAAAAATTTTATAAAATCTTAAAATTTAGTTTTGAAATTTTATTTTTTCAAGACTTCCCCTCTCTCCTACTCTAGAATAAATTTTAAAAAAGTATAGAAATTATTTTTCATTTCTATACTTTTATTTATATTTGAATTTTTATTGTTCTTATGCAACAAACCATTTTATTTTCAATCATCATATTCTTTTTCATGATCTAATATTTCGCCAGTTAAAGCATCAATTTCATAGCTATACTCCATATCATCTTTGTAAAATTCAATTTCATATATTGTTTTTCCATCATCTCTATCTAATTTTGCTTTCTCAAAAGTTACATCTGATACTCCAGCATGGTTTAGTGCAATTGATTTTGCTTTATCTATTCCAATATACGAACTAGTACTATCTTTATTTGTACTACTTGAAGTTTGGTTATTAGTTGTACTTTTTTCATTAATATTATCTATATCTTTGCTAAGAATTTCTCCAGTTTTAGCATCTATCTCATATTCATATTCTTTGTCTGAAGTATTAAATTCTATATCATATACTTTTATTCCATCATCAGTTTCTAACTTAGCTTTTGTAAAAGTACATTTTGAAGCAGAAACTCCAGCATTAGATAATGCTTTATTTTTTGCTGTTTCTAAACTAATTAGATTGCTTGAATCAGTTTGAGTAGATTCTTTTTGAGTATTTTCGTTGTTCTTTTTCTCCTCTTTCTGTGTACTATTACTATTTTCTGCATTATTTGTTAGTTGTTCTGTATTTACTTCATTTTCTTGTTTTTTATCATTATATTCTTTTTGTCTTATAATTTCATCACTTGCATCTATTTCTTTTTTTATAATGCTTCCATCATATGCTTTTATCCAATATTCATATTCTGTTCCATTTGAGACAAATTCTACATCATAGATAAATTGTCCGTTCTTAAATTCAAATTCTGTTTTTATTTTTTCCGCTTCCAAAGGGTCAATTCCTGCATCAACAAAAGCAAAATTTTGAGCATTTTCCTTTCCTATAGATGAGCTTTCAGCAAATGAAGTGGTTGCAAACATTACAATTACCACAACAAGTGCTATTAATACAACTGCACATACATTTATTAATATTCCCCTTCTATGATTTTTAAAAAATTCTTTCATAATTTTCTCCTCCTTGTTTCTATTTGTTATCATTATATATATTAAATATTAGAAAATCATTAGAAGATTAAATTTTTGAAAAAAATATATAAAATTTACTTCCCTTTCCTAACTCACTTTCCACTTTAATTTTTCCATTATGAAATTGAACAATTTCAGATACCATTGAAAGACCTAATCCTGAACCTTCTTCTGAATGAGATGAATCTACTTGATAAAATCTGTCAAAAATTTTTTTCTGATCCTCTTCTTTAATTCCAATTCCATTATCTTCTACAAGTAAAATTATTTCATTTTTTGTACTTTTTAGGTTAACAAATATATTTCCATTTTGCTTGCCATATTTGTAGGCATTATTTATTAAATTTGTTACTAATCTTGTAAGTAATTCGTAATTTCCATTAATATATAAATCTTGTTGTATTTCATCCGATAATGTAATATTCTTCTCTTTAAGCAACATTAAGTCTGCACATATTGAACTAATAACTTTACTTAAATTAATTTTTTCTTTCTTATATTTTTCACTTTGCATTTCTAATCTAGAAAAATCTAACATATCATTAATTAATTTTGACATATTTTTACTTTGTCTCACAATAATCTCAAAGTCTTTTTTATATTCATCTGGTGTTTTGCTTTGTTCCAAAGATAATTGAGCTTGTGCTGAAATAACTGATAATGGTGTACGAAGTTCATGTGAAGCATCAGATATAAATTGTTGTTCTTTTGTAAAAGAGTATTCCAATTTGTCTAGCATTTCATTAAAACTATTTGCAAGTTCATGTAATTCGTCATTCCCATTTCCTATATCTATTCTTTTTTTAAGTTCGCCATCCTTTCCTATTTGCTTTGCCGTTGTAGAAATTTCATGTACTGGCTTTAACATTTTTTTAACTATGATATATCCTCCTATAAGAGAAAAACAAATAATAAGTGGAAAAATGATTAAAGATACTCTTACAATAGATTGTACTTGTTTGTTTCCTTGTTCTTCAGATACAATTCCTCTTAGCCATAAGTTGTCTACACCATCTAATGGTATTTTTTTATCAAATATATAATAAGTGGTTCCATTAACTTTTATTTCTTGTATAACTGAATCTGTAAATTTTAATGAAGATACTTCTTTTGAAATAGGGTTTTCACCATAAATAAGTGTCCTGTCTTCTTTATAAAGTGCAGTATAAACGTCATTACTATTTTGCAAAAATGTTGCTGATATTTCTAAAAATCCATCTTCATAATTAATTATATGATCTACTCTATTTATTTGCATATTATCAGTAGATTTATAATATTCAAATTCATCTAAATTATTTTGAACAGTATAAATTAAAGTATCTTTAATACCTTTATGTACAATGTTATATTCAATAGAAAAAATTATGCCATAAGTTATTGAAACAATGATTGTAACAATCAAAGTAAACCAAAGCATAATTTTAAAACCAATACTCATCTTTTTCATGAATGTATTTCTCCTTTTAAAATATATCCTTGACCATGAACAGTATGTATCAATTTTATATCATTACCTTCATCAATTTTTTTCCTTAGATAACTTATATATACATCTACAACATTTGTGCCACCTTCATAATCTAAATTCCAAATATGATCTTCTATTTTTTTCCTTGATAGTAAAATTCCTTTATTAAGCATTAAATACTCTAATAAAGCATATTCTTTTGATGAAAGATTAATTATTTTTTCCCCTCTTTTTACTATGTGTGATGTACAATCCATAACTAAATCTTCTACTGATAATATTTTATTTGTAACATTAAAAGAAGTTCTTATTAGACTTCTAATTCTGGCTGATAATTCTAATAAAGAAAAAGGCTTTACTAAGTAATCATTTGCTCCACTATCTAATCCTTTTACTCTATCAGAAATTGCATCTTTTGCTGTTAAAAATAATACCGGTGTTGTTTTTCCTAAATCTCTTATATGACTTAGTACACTATATCCATCTTTTTTTGGCATCATAATGTCTAAAATTATTACGTCATATTCTACTAAGTCTATTAATTCGATTGCTTCTTCTCCATTAAAACAATTATCAACGCTATAACCTTCTGAAGTTAATTTTTGAACAAGAATACTATTTAAATCTTTTTCATCTTCTGCGATTAATATACGCATATCATCACTTTCTTTCAAATTATTCTTCCCCTATAATTTCTTTGAATTTTTCCCATTATAGATACATTTAAAAAACATATAATTATAATGTAAAAGTTTATCTAAAACTTATAAAAAATTTTTCAAACAACAAATGTTCTTTTTTATAAAATTATACAAACAAATTTAAAATCAAAAATTTTAAATTTTTATAAATTCAAATTTTAAGCTTTTATAATATTTTTTTATATCTTAAATATTTTGGAAATTAGCTCTCTCTCCTACCCTAGCGATTTTCATCCTTTTTTAATCATGTAATTTGTATTATTCCTCAAATAAAACTTTTTGCATACCATAAGGATTATTTAAAAAATCCTTATATATTTTATATACTTCTGTATCTTCATATTTAATTTCTTCCATATCATTATTCATATCAATAATTTTTCCATATTTATAAGACAATAATATTGGAGAATGTGTTGCTATTATAAATTGTGATCCTTTTTTAGCTAAATCATGTATATAGCATAATAATGTCATTTG
>CANRMM010000016.1 GCA_947631745.1 uncultured Clostridia bacterium | reverse complement strand
AAAAAAGTACTACTCAAAAAAATAGATTAGAAATCGATAAAAATGTATCTTATATTGTAGAAAAAATATTTGAACTATATTTACAAGGAAATGGAATGCAGAAAATATCGAATATTTTAGATAAAGAAGGAATTGATTCTCCAAGCAAATACTTTAATTTAAAACATCAAAGAACAACATGGAGTCCTAAAACAATAAGAGCAATTCTTGTAAATGAAGTATATATTGGAAATACTGTACAAAATAAATGTGTTTCAGTTTCATATAAAGTAAAAAAGCGAAAACCTAAGGATGAAAATGAATATATAAGAGTAAAAAATACGCATGAAGCAATTATTTCAAAGGAGAATTTTGTAAAAGCACAAGAAATTTTAAAAAGTAAAAAAAGCCTATCAACACCAAAACATGATGAATTACTAAAAGGACTAATCTTTTGCCATAATTGTGGGAGACAACTTAGAATATGTTATCGAGGGAAAAACAAAAAAATAGGTTATATAGATTGTAGTTTAGCAAGAGAAAAGGATAAGAAATGCAAAACTTGTAACTATAATTATAATAAATTTGAAAATAAAGTGCTTGATAATTTAAGAGATATAGTTAATACTTCTTGTGACAAAAATGCTTTAAAATTAATATATGAAAAGAATAAAGATAGTTATAACCAGCTTATTAAAAAAGAAGAACAAAAAATATTAACTATAAAAAATCAAATGGAAGATATATCAAAAAAACTAGATAAAATGTATATGGATAACTTGAACGGAATTATAACAGATAGTGACTATTTTAGATATTCGAGAGATTTTATGAAACAGCGAGAAAAACTTAAAAATAATTACAAAGGCATACAAGATAAAATAAAAATATTACAAAATAAAATTCAAATAAATCAAGATAAAGAAAAAACTAATCAAGTCATTGAAGAATTTTTAAAGTTTGAAAATCCAAGTAAAAAAGTATTATTTGAATTAATAGATAAAATAGAATTAGATGAGTTTAAAAACATATACATATACTTTAATTTTTCAGAGTTAAATATTAGGAAAGAAGAACCTAAGTAATATGAATTTTACCTAAAGTACATAGTTAAATTATATTGGTAACATTAGCAATGCCTCACACTTAGCATGGTTATATGACATTTATATGAAAACGGGAATTAAAGTTCCTTTTCCTATTATTGCAGATAGAAATGGTGAAATTGCTAGAAAATATGGAATGATTTCAAATGATGTTAGTACGACTGAAACAGTTCGTAATGTATATATTATTGATGATAAAGGTATAGTTAGATTGATTTTGGTTTATCCAATGAATGTTGGTAGAAGCATACCAGAAATTTTAAGAGCATTGACAGCATTGCAAGTATCTGATGCAAGTAATGCTTCAATGCCTGCAAATTGGATACCTTGTGAACCAGTAATCTTACCACCACCAAGTACCTTTGCAGGATTGTTACAACGAAATGAAGAAATCACTAAAAATAGAAATGGAATGAGTTGGTATTTAAGCTTTCAAGAACCAAAAGATTGTAAGGTGATTGAAAACAGAGATAATAATCAGTTAAAAGAAGGTAAGAAGTAAAAAATATAACAAAGAAATAAAGTTGCTATGATAGATAGTGACTTTATTTTTTACAAAAGGGCATCAAAGAATATGAAGAATAATTTTAAAAAATAGTGAAAAGAGGGGAAATTTCTTATCATCTTTTAAAAACTTGAAAAATGATACTAAGTATAGTAGAATTATTGTAATTTAGAATATTATAAAACGAGGAGATGAAAAGTGTGAAAAAGGAAATACCAAATAAAATAAATGAAATATTAAATGAATTTATTGATGGAGTAAATAGAATATTAGGAGATAGAGTTAAAAAAATAATTGTTTATGGTTCATATGCAAGACGGAGACTTTAATGAAAGTTCAGATATAGATATTATGATTTTAACAGACCTTTCTGATGATGAAATAGTTGAGTATAGAAATAAAATATGGGATTATGCTTATGATATTGAATGTGATAATAATTTTGATATTGATATATCAC
The DNA here is from genome assembly GCA_947631745.1 of uncultured Clostridia bacterium. GTDB lineage: Bacteria > Bacillota > Clostridia > TANB77 > CAG-508 > CALXVA01. The sequence continues at coordinate 23,883 of CANRMM010000016.1, read as the reverse complement.
CTTTAGTAAAAAATATAGATAAGTTTAATTATTGGCTAGAAGCATTACCTTTTTATATGAATGTACAAAAGGAAGGAGTGGTGCTTAGTGAGTCCTAACAAAATATAATATAATAGTGAAACAGACAGAATAAAAAATGTTGTTTATATATAATAGGAGATTGAGTCTATGAAGAAAAAGATAAAATTATGTATTTTTATATTTGTTATAATTATTATTGCTATAATATTGCGTTATATACTTATGTTAACAAATCAACGTAATGTACGTACTGGTATTATTACAAGTATAGATGATAATATTATTACAATAGCAAATCTACGATCAGTTATAGGTTATAGGTTTCCTATTTCTACGCCAGTATATAATAAAAATGGAAATGTTATTGATATTTCTCAAATGGATATAGGAGATGTTGTCTATATAAATAGAGAAATCTGGTTAGGGGAACCTCAAACATTAACTCATAATATAGTTGCATTCGTCTATGAAGGAAAATCTGATACTGAAATTATGGCTACTTATATACGGTGGTTCTTCTCTACATTATTTTTCTGCACAGAATGTCCAAATAAAAGATAGTAGTGGATTTAATATTGAATTATCTGACCTAAATGTAGGAGATAGAATTAAGATATTATATAAAGAAAAAGAAGATAAAATAGCATTAGCATATGAAGTTGAGCCAATATACAATGTTGAATCTATTGAACTTTTATCAAAAGGGTTGCCAAACCACATTGCGAAGTATATATATAATTCTACTGACAAACTTTTAATTTCTGTATCAGAGTTTACAGAAGAAAAGCTTTCACTAAAAATAAAAGATTTTAATCCAGATCCATTTACATTAACAAATTCTTATGTGTTGCTATCAGGCGATGAATATAACAAAAATATAAAGGAAGTAGATATCCTAACAAAAGATAATGTGAGAATATTAAATCGTTTAGATGATAATACTATTGAAGAACAATTTGATTTAACTAAAATTTTTGGAAAATTAAAAAGTGAGAAATATAGATTTATACAATTTTTAGACGAACCATATGCTATTAGAATAGACTTCGAGATTAAGGAAAATGGAGATCTTATATATGAAAGTCCAATAATAGAAAAGTTTCATATACCAAATGACCGATAATATAAAAATAAAGAAAATGATTGTTAAAGTTATGTAAATGTGATATAGTGATATAGTATATTTAAAAATCATATAATATTAGAAGGGATATATAGTTTTAAAAGAAGGAGTTTGACATGTTAGAGTTAAAGAACATTAAAAAAACGTATGTATTAGGGGATGAAAAAGTAGAGGCATTAAAGGGAGTAACTCTAAAATTTAGAGAGTCAGAATTTGTTTCTATTTTAGGCCAAAGTGGTTGTGGGAAGACTACTTTACTAAATATTATAGGTGGATTGGATAGATATACTTCTGGCGATTTGCTGATTGATGGAAAATCTACAAAAAAGTTTAAGGATAGAGATTGGGATGCTTATAGAAATTACAAGGTAGGATTTATTTTTCAAAGCTATAATTTAATAAGTCATCAAACTATTTTGTCCAATGTGGAGTTAGCATTAACAATTGGTGGAATTTCTAAAAAAGAAAGAAGAAAAAGAGCGATTGAGGCATTAGAGGAAGTAGGCTTAAAAGATCATATTAATAAGAAACCGAATCAGTTATCTGGTGGTCAAATGCAAAGAGTTGCTATTGCAAGAGCATTAGTAAATAATCCAGATATTATTTTGGCAGATGAGCCAACAGGAGCATTAGATACGAAAACAAGTGTTCAAGTTATGGAAATCTTGAAAAAAATATCTAAAGATAAACTTATAATTATGGTAACTCACAATCCAGAGTTAGCAGAAAGATATTCAACAAGAATTATTAAGATATTAGATGGTATGATTACAGAAGATTCTAATCCGATTTCTTCTAATGAACCTGCTCAGAAGAAGCAAACTAATGAAATTGGAAGAACATCTATGACATTCTTTACAGCTCTTAGACTAAGCTTAAACAATTTACTAACTAAAAAGGGAAGAACAATTTTAGTTGCTTTTGCAGGTTCTATAGGTATTATAGGAATTGCTCTGGTGCAAGCAGTATCAAATGGCTTTCAAGATTATGTTGATAGTATTCAAGAAGATACACTAACATCATATCCGCTTACAATTATGCAGGAAACTACTGATATTACAGGAGTATTATTAGCAATGACTTCGCAAGATGATGAAGATGAACATCCATCAGGTGAAATTCAGGAAGAACAGTATATTTCTACAATGCTATCAAGTTTAAGTGAAAATGATTTGAGAAGTTTTAAGGGATATTTAGAAGAAAATTATGATGAAGTTGAAAATGATATATCATCTATTCAATATTCGTATGGTGTAGAGCCAATGATTTACACAAAAGATGCTACTGGAAAAATTGCTAAAGTAAATCCTAGCAACTTATTTAATTCGCAATATGGTGCGGGAATGATGAGTTCTTTGACATCAACGTATTCACAAATGATTGATGACGAGGATGCTATTTATAATTCGTATGATGTGTTAGCAGGACGCCTACCGGAAAAGTATGATGAAATGATGATTGTTTTATCTGAGCCTAATACTATTTCTGATTTATTGGTATATTCATTAGGATTAAGAGATACAGAGGAGTTATCAAAGATTGTAACTAAAATAATGAATGGAGAAACTGTGAAAATAGATAACGAACCACTTTCTCTTTCATATGAAGACTTGATGAATCTTGAATTTAAGCTAGTTATGGCAACTGATACATATAAATATAATAAAAAATATGATATTTATGAAGATATGACTGATGATGAAGATTATTTGAAAAAACTTTATGAGGATGGAATTACATTAAAAATAGTAGGAGTTGTTAGTCCAAAAGAAGGTGTAACATCTATGATGTTAACTCCTGGAGTTTCATATACTAGTGATTTGATTGATTATATTATTGATGAATCAGAAAAAACAGATATTGTAAAAAAGCAACTTAAAAATGATGAAGTGGATGTATTTTCTGGTTCAAGGTTTGATGAGAAGAAAAATAATTTTGATTTAGATTTAGCTGATTTAGTAAGTGTTGATAATGAAAAATTACAGAGTGCTTTTAATGTTAGTATTGATCAAAATGAATTACAAAATAAAACAGAGAGTTATATGACAGAAATTATGAATTCTATTACAACTGATACCTCTCCAGCAAATAAAGCGTTTATGGATAACCTAAATACGTTTGCTAATGGTATGTTTGACAGCATAGAAGGAGAATTTGGCATTGAAGATGTTGATAATATTGTAAATAAATATTTAAATGAATATGAACCATCTCAGACTTTGAATTCATTAAAAGATAAATATGGCATTCCTAAAAATACATTTAAAGATGCATATACAGGATTATTAAAAAGTTTATTACAAGTATATATTAATACATATAGTACTATGGCACCATTTTTACCACCTAATGTACCAGATATACCCAATATACCAGATATGCCTGATATAAATGAATTAAACTCAATAGCAGAAGAAGGAATTCTTTCATTAACAAATGAAATTGTTCCACCAGCAATTCCAGAACAGGAGAAGACACCAGATGAACAAAAATTGGTTGCTGTTGTAAATAAAGAGATTGTATCTACGGTTGTTTCATCTTATATAAATAGTGCACCAATTCAAGAAACTGCTAATACAATGGCCAAAATTATGACAGAAACTAATATGAAAATGTCAGTTTTATCAAAGGTAGGAGAATTAACTACTTATTTAACTAACAGCTTTGCTTCATCATTTAATGTGGATGCAGATAAAATATCAAGTGCTTTTGAATTAAAAATGTCAGAAGAAGAAATATCTAGAATGATAACAGCAATGATGACTAATACTGAGATGACAGCAAAAACTAATTTGATTTCCTTAGGCTATCAGGATAAGGAAGAACCTACTTATATTTCTTTCTATTTTAATAGTTTTGATGGAAAAGAGAATTTTATGGATTTCATTGATAATTATAATGAGAAGATGGAAAATGAGGGAGAGGAAGATAAAGTTATTAGTTACACAGATACTACTGGAATATTGATGAATTCAGTTAAGACTATAGTAAATGCTGTTACATATGTACTTATTGCGTTTATTTCTATTTCGCTAATTGTATCTTCTATTATGATTGGAATTATTACATATATTTCAGTATATGAAAGAACAAAGGAAATAGGAATATTGAGAGCAATTGGAGCATCAAAACAAAATATATCTTCTATTTTCAATGCAGAAACATTTATTATTGGTTTTCTATCAGGAATGTTTGGAATTGGAATTGCTTATGCTTTAATTCCTGTTATTAATGCAGTTCTCCATTTCTTTACAGGAAATATACCATTAAATGTTAATCTTTATTTTAGCAATGCTATAATATTAGTAATATTAAGTATAGGATTGACACTTATTGGTGGTTTAATACCAGCAAGTGCCGCTTCTAAAAAGGATCCAGTAATTGCATTAAGAACAGAATAAAATTTTTTAAATTCATAATTTATAAAAAAATAGCCATACTATATAAAAATATGTAAAGGAGGCTATTTTTTTATGGATAAAAATCAAAAAATTAATTGTACTGTTACTAGTTGTAAATATAATAATGGTGGAAGACAAGAGTGTGAACTAGAACAGATTATTGTTACTCCAATTATTGGATGCAATACAAAACAATCAGATGAATCTATGTGCAGTAGCTATCGTCATGAAAATTTACATGAATAAATTGTCGAAAAATGTTGCAAAGCCAGCTAAATGCGTGTATAATTGTTGTGTCAAGGTATATCCTATTTTGCAAAAACCTTGAGTATTTATTCTAGGAGGGATTTTATGGGAAACAAGACTCGGTTCTACGTTGACATAATGGCAACGCACCCGGAAGTCACAGGCTCATGCATGCTTGTGATTGTAAAATATCCGGATGGCAATGCCACAAGGTTCATCGTAGATTGCGGTTTGTTTCAAGAACGGGAGTACTCAGAGTACAATGAGAGCTTCCCGTTTGATGCAGAGAACGTTAAGTTCTGCCTTATCACGCACAATCACATTGATCATATTGGACGTTTGCCGTTACTGACGAAGAACGGCTTTCGTGGAAAGATTTATTCGACAGTCGCCACTGACATTTTTTCTGGCCCGGCACTTATGGATTCCTATAGCGTATTAAAGGATTTATCAAAGCGAAACCATACAAAACAGCTTTACTCAGAAGCTGATGTGGCAAACACAAGAAGTCTGTTTAAGGCTTGTGAGTATGGAAAAACTATTGATATCGAGGAAAATATCAAAGTTACTTTCTTGCAGAATGGACATCTGGTAGGGGCAGCATTGATTTTGGTTCAAATTACTTATCCAGGAGAAGAAGATATCAACCTGCTTTTTACTGGAGATTATAATAACCAGAATATGTTTTTTGATGTTCCGGCCATTCCGGAATGGGTAAGAGAACTTCCACTTACCATTGTGCAAGAGGCTACCTACGGTACAATGAATTCTACCGATGAAAAGGTATGTTTTGAGAGAAACATTCTCAAATGCATTGAGAGCGGTGGGTCGGCTGTATGCATGGTTTTCTCTTTGGGAAGGTCACAGGAAATTCTGTATGTCTTAAAGAAACTCCAAGATAGTGGAGAACTAAGTATGTCAGTTCCGATCTACTTTGATGGTAAGTTGGGACAGCGTTATACCAATATCTATTTGGAGCAAAAGCTGGGTCTAAAGGCGGAAATGCAAGACTTTTTGCCTGCAAACTTGACTTTTGTTGATAAAGCTACACGGTTTGATGTGTTATATGGACAAGAGCAGAAAATTATTGTGACTACTTCTGGTATGGGAACTTATGGTCCTGCTCAGCTTTATATTCCAGAGTATATAACCCGAAAGAATTGCTTATTGCATTTCACTGGTTATACTGCTGAAGGAACTTTGGGCAGTAAGCTCAAGAATACTGAGCTAAATGAAAATGTGATGATTGGCTCTATTGTTCGTAAAAAGAGAGCCAAGGTAGAGTATACAACAGAGTTTTCGGCTCATGCGAAAGCAGACGAAATGATTGAATTCCTAAAACAGTTTGATAACATTAGACTGATTTTAGTCAATCATGGAGAGACTGAAACCAAGACTCTTTTTTCGGAACGCATCGTTGATGAGCTTGATCCGAAATGTGTTGGTATACTAAATAGGGAATACTTTTTTAGAATTGGTCCGTACGGGCTGATTCGGCAGTTATCTACGAAGTTCCATTAAATCCTAATATACAAGCAAGCCTGGTTTGAAAATTTTTGAACTTGGCTTGCTTATATTTTATTTATTAAGATTTTTTTATGGAAGAAAAAAATATTGAATATTAAAATAAAGTGATATATAATATGGATGAATATAGAAGATTAGAGGAGGAATATTTATGCCACTAGTAACAACTAAAGATATGTTTGAAAGGTCAATGAAAGAACATTTTGCTATAGGAGCATTTAATGTTAACAATATGGAATTAATTCAAGGAATTGTTGATGCCGCTGCTGAAGAAAATTCACCAGTTATTTTACAAGCGTCATCAAGTGCTATTAAATATGCAAGAATAGGATATCTAAAGAAAATGGTAGAGGCTGCTTTAGATGAGTATGATATACCAATTGCTTTACACTTAGACCATGGACCAGATTTTGAAACTTGTAAGATGTGTATTGATAATGGTTTTTCTTCTGTTATGATAGATGGTTCAAAGTACGATTTTGAAGAAAATATAGAATTAACTAAAAAAGTAGTTGAATATGCTCATTCAAAGGGTGTTGTAGTAGAGGCAGAACTTGGTAAGTTAGCGGGTATTGAAGATGATGTTAATGTAAGTAATCAAGATGCAATGTATACAGATCCTGAACAGGCAAAAGAGTTTGTAGAAAGAACGGGTTGCGATTCTTTAGCAATTGCAATTGGAACAAGTCATGGAGCATATAAATTTAAAGGGGAAGCGAAATTAAGATTTGACATTTTACAAAAAGTAAAAGAGAAAATTCCTAACACACCAATTGTACTTCATGGAGCTTCAACAGTTATTCCAGAATTAGTAGAAATGTGTAATGAATATGGAGGAAACATACCAGGAGCAAAAGGAGTGCCAGATGAAATGCTACATGAGGCAAGTATTAGTGGTGTTTCTAAAATTAATGTAGATACAGACTTACGTTTAGCAATGACGGGAGCTATTCGTAAAGTTTTTGCAGAAGATCCATCTGCTTTTGATCCAAGAAAATATTTAACTCCAGCTAGAGATTTAGTAAAGAAAACTGTTCAGCATAAAATAAGAGATGTTTTTGGTTCAAGTAATAGGGCATAGAAATGCTAAAAAGAAATATAGTAGAAAATCAATTTTACTATATTTCTTTTTTTGCTATATTATTTTAATTTTAAGTTTTTCCACCTAAGTGTTTTCGCATTCTCATTTCTGCATCTTTTTTTGCAATATCTTCACGTTTATCATATAATTTTTTACCTTTGCCAATACCTAATTCTATTTTTAAAAAATTTCCTTTAAAATATAGAGAAATAGGAACAAGAGCAAATCCTTTTTGTTTAATAAGTCCTAAAAGTTTGTTAATTTCTCTTTTGGTTAGTAATAGTTTTCTAGTTCTTAGAGGATCTTTATTATATATATTTCCATGTTCATAAGGACTAATATGCATTCCATAGATAAATACTTCACTATTTTTTATATTTGCATAGCTATCTTTTAAATTTACTTTCCCATTTCGAATTGATTTTATTTCTGTTCCAGTTAATACAATTCCCGCTTCGTAAGTATCTTCTATTGTGTAATTGTGTCTTGCAGTAGGATTTTTAGCAACGATTTTTTTATCCATGGTATGTAATCTCCTTTATAATATACTTTTCATATTATAACATGTAGTGGGGAAATATAACAAGAGCTAGTAAAGTAAAATTTACTAGCTCACATTTTAAATTATTCATCATCGTCTGAATCAATGTAAGAATGAGTGTTTCTTTGTGTAACATAAGACCATATTAAAACACCTATACCAATTGCAGTAATTCCAATGATTACCCAAGTAAAAGTATTTGATGCAGTACCAAATGCATCAGCACCATCGTTTGTTGTTCTAATGGCTGTATATCCACCATTATTACCTCCATTGTTTCCTGTTGTCATGGCTCCTGTAGTGTTTGTTGTATTTTGATTTGTATTACGCATTCCATTTCCCATATTATTTATACCGTTTCCAATGGTGTTCATTCCATTTTTTATTCCACCGGCTACATCATTTCCGATGTCTTCAACTACATTTTCGGCTCCACCTACGAAGTTTCTGACACCATCTGCTGCATTGTCAAAATCAGTTGCAAATGAATAAGAAATAGAGAAAAGTGAAATAATAATACCAACTATGATTGCTGTTAAAACTTTTGTCTTCATATTGTTTATTACCTCCTCATATAGTTTTGAGTTAAAAAATTTTCTCATTAATAGTATTGATTTTTCAAAATAAAATATTCAACTAAATTATGACAAAATTAAATAAAAAATACCTCATAAAAGAGGTATTTTATAATTATTAAGATAGAATTAATTAAAAAATGACTTTTATAAATTTATTTTAACCTTAGTATAATTGCAATAGCTAATAAAATGAGTATGATTCCAACTGTAATAAGAAGAATACTAAGGATGCTAGAAAAAGTTAAACCTTCTTCTTCAATTGAACTTACACTAGAAGCAGGGAGAATTGACTGATCAATTTCATCTTCAAAAAATACATCTTCTGAATCTTCCAAGAATGTATTATCTTCATTAAAATTTTCTATTAAATTTTCTACTGGAAGTTCACTATTCTCTGGAGCTGTTTCGTCTGACGGAGTTTCTACTGTTTCTTGTTGATCATCTAGTGGAACTTCAGTATCATCTGTTGCATATGATAAATTACAATTAAAAAGTAAGGCTAAAATAACTAATATGATGATTGATATTTGAATTTTTTTTGACATTTGGTTTAACCTCCATTAATTTTGAAAACAATTAAATTTTATTTTTTATATGATATTATGATACACAAAAATAGGAAAAAAGTCTAGACTTTTACAAAAAAAATTTATATAATATATGCTGTATTTCAAAGATTAATTTGAAGGAGGCAAATTGATGTCATTTATTAATGAAATAAAGGAAAAGGTAAAAAATGATATAAAGACTATAATCTTAACAGAAAGTGAAGACGTCAGAGTTTTAAAGGCTGCAGAGAAAGTAACTAAAGAAGGTTTCGCCAAAATTATTTTGATTGGAAATGAAGAAGAAACTCGCAGGCTTGCACAAGCTAATAATATAGATATTTCACAAATCAATATTATTAATCCTTTGACTTCTGAAAAGTTTGATACTTATGCAGAAACTTTTTTTGAATTGAGAAAAGCCAAAGGTGTTACATTGGAGCAGGCAAGAGAAATTATAAAGGACAACATGTATTTTGGAACTATGATGGTAAAACTAGGAGATGCAGATGGTTTAGTATCAGGAGCTTGCCATTCAACAGCAAATACTTTAAGACCAGCTCTTCAAATTTTAAAAACAGCCCCTGGGACAAAATTAGTATCAGCATTTTTCTTAATGGTAGTACCAGATTGTGAATATGGAGAAAATGGAATTTTTGTCTTTGGTGATAGTGGATTAGTTGAAAATCCTTCAGCAGATGAACTATCTGAGATTGCAATTTCTTCAAGTAAGAGCTTTAAGCAATTAACTGGAAAAGAATCGAAAGTAGCAATGCTTTCGTATTCTACTTATGGTAGTGCACATTCAGAATTAACAGAAAAAGTTGTGGAAGCAACAAAATTGTTAAAAGAAAAAATGCCTGATTTAATTTGTGATGGAGAATTACAATTAGATGCAGCAATCGTTCCAGAAGTAGGAAAGAGTAAAGCACCTGGAAGTCAAGTTGCAGGACAAGCCAATACATTAATATTCCCAGATTTGAATGCAGGAAATATTGGATATAAATTGGTACAAAGATTAGCAAAGGCAGATGCTTATGGACCACTTTGTCAAGGAATTGCAAAACCTGTAAATGATTTATCTAGAGGATGCAATGTAGACGATATTGTTGGTGTTGTGGCAATTACTGCAATGCAAGCAATGGAACAAAACTAGATATTTATTTTTTTGAAATAGATATGTTTAAAAATTTAAGGAGGTTTAAAAATGAAAGTTTTAGTAGTAAACTGTGGAAGTTCATCATTAAAGTATCAATTAATTGATATGGACACTGAAAATGTTATGGCAAAAGGATATTTAGAAAAAATAGGATTGCCAGATTCTTTTTTAACACATACAGTAAATGGAGAAAAACACAGAATTGAACAAAAGGTAACAAATCATGAAGAGGGAATGGAATTAGTTTTAGGTCAATTATTACATAAAGATTATGGTGTTATAAAGGACTTAAAAGAAATAGATGCTGTTGGTCACAGAGTTGTTCATGGGGGAGAAAAATTTAGTGAGTCTGTATTAATTACAGATGAAGTTGTAGATACTATTAAAGAATGTATTCCTCTTGCACCATTACATAATCCAGCAGGAATTACAGGAATTGAAGCTTGCAAAAAGGCATTACCAGGAGTTCCTATGGTTGCTGTATTTGATACAGCTTTTCATCAAACCTTACCAAAGAAAGCATATATGTATGCTATTCCTTATGAATATTATGATAAATATAAAATTCGTAAATATGGATTTCATGGAACATCACATAAATTTGTTTCAAAAAGAGTAGCTAAAGTAATGAATAAGCCAATTGAAAGTTTAAAAATAATAACTTGTCATTTAGGACAAGGTGCAAGTTTGTGTGCTGTTGATGGAGGAAAATCTATTGAAACAACAATGGGACTAACACCACTTGCTGGAGTTCCTATGGGTTCAAGATCTGGAGACATTGATCCTTCTATTGTAACATTTTTAATGAAAAACGAAAATTTATCATCAGATGAGATGGATAAAATTTTGAATAAAAAATCTGGAAAACTAGGTTTGTCAGGTGTAAGTATAGATGATAGAGATATTGAAAAAGCAGCAGATGAGGGTAATGAAAGAGCAAAGCTTGCTATAGATAACTTTACATATCAAGTAGCAGGATATGTAGGAAAACTTGCAGCACAAATGAAAGGTGTTGATGTTATTACTTTTGCTGGTGGTATAGGAGAAAATGGAATTGATGCTAGAAAAGAAATTTGTGATTATTTAGCATTTATGGGTGTAAAAATTGATGAAGAAAAAAATAATTGTAGAGGAAAAGAAGTTGAAATTTCTACACCAGATTCAAAAGTAAAAGTATATGTTATTCCTACAAATGAGGAATTAATGATTGCTAGAGATACAAAAGAGATTGTTTCAAAATAGTAAATAAGGGCCATAGAACTATTATCTATGGCTTTTTGTCTTTAATATATTGAAGGTGATTTAATGAAAGAGAAAAAGAAAGAAAAAAAGAATGAAAAAAAATTTTTTGTAGTTATCTTATTAGTTATTATTGGTTTTATAATTTTTGCATACTATATGTCAACTCATGACTTAAATAAACCAGAAGATGTTTTAAAACAATATGTAGCTTATATTAATGAAGCAAAATATGAGGATATGTATGAATTACTTTCAGATAAAAGTAAAGAAATTACTTCAAAAGAAACTTTTTTAACAAGAAATCAAAATATTTATGAAGGCATTGAAGTTAAAAATGTAAAAGTTAAAACTATTGTAAATGAAGGAAATAATATTCTTTCTTATCAAATGGATATGGATACTATAGCAGGACCAGTTTCTTTTGAAAATAAAATGACCTTTGAAAGACAGGATGATAAAAAATATTATATTAATTGGGATTCTACTTTAATTTTTCCAGATTTAACCTCAGAGGATAAAGTAAGAGTTGAATCAAGTGAGGGGGAAAGAGGCAGAATTTTAGATAGAAATGGTATTGCTTTGGCAGAGCAAGGTGTTATAAAGTCTATAGGTTTTGTTCCTGGAAAAATACAAGATAGAGAATCTGCTATTGAAAATGCTTCAAATTTATTAGGAGTTTCTAAAGAATTTATCGAAGGGGAGTTAAGTGCTTCTTATGTGCAGGATGATACATTTGTACCTATTAAGACACTTTCTAAATCAGATGAAGAAAAGATTGAAGATGACTTATTAAAAATATCAGGTATTATGATTTCTGATATAGAAGATAGGGTTTACCCTTATGGAGAAGCTACTTCTCATTTGTTAGGGTATATAAGAGGAATTACAGAGGAAGAACTAGAGGAATTTTCTGATAAAGGATATACAACTAATAGTGTTATTGGCAAAGTCGGAATGGAGAGAATTTTTGAAGATACTTTAAGAGGAGAAAATGGAAGTACAATTTATATTGTCGACAGTAACGAAAATGTGAAAAAGGTTATTGCTGAAACAGAACAGAAAAAAGGTAAAGATGTTAAACTTACTATTGATATAGAATTACAGAAAAAAATATATGAACAGTTAAAAGATGACAATGGTTTATCTGTTGCAATGAATCCAAAAACAGGTGAAGTTTTGGCAATGGTTAGTACTCCTACATACGATTCTAATGACTTTATTATTGGTTTTTCAAACGAAGAATGGGATAGTCTAAATAATAATGAGAATAATCCAATGTTTTGTCGCTATGAGAGTACATGGGTTCCGGGTTCATCTTTTAAACCAATTACAGGAGCAATTGGACTTACAACTGATAGTATGAAGGCTGATGATGATTATGGAGCTAGTGGACTAAAATGGCAAAATAGTGATGGATGGGGTGACTTTTGGATTACCACTTTAACAGAGTATAGTGGTCCTGCAAATTTAAAGAATGCCTTAATATATTCAGATAATATTTATTTTGCAAAGACTGCTTTAAAAATTGGAGATACTACTTTTGCAGAAAGATTATCAAAAATTGGATTTAACAAAGAGATTCCTTTTGAGGAGGGGATGACCGCTTCACAATTTTCAAGTGATAATACTTTTCGCTCAGAGGCACAACTTGCTAATACAGGATATGGTCAAGGTGAAGTTTTAGTAAATCCATTACATATGGCATCTATTTATTCTGCTTTTGTTAATGATGGAAGTATGATTAAACCATATATTCAATATAAAAATGATATAAACCCGGAATATTGGATTCAAGATGCTTTTTCAAAAGAATCTGCTAATACAATCCGAGATGATTTAATTCAAGTAGTAGAAGATTCTAATGGAACAGGTCATGAGGCATATATTGATGGAATGACAATTGCAGGAAAAACAGGAACTGCTGAAATTAAAGCATCTCAAGATGATGAAGATGGAATTGAACTAGGTTGGTTTAATGCATTTCGTGTAACAGATAACGAAAATGAGCAATTATTAATTATTAACATGATAGAGGATGTGGAAGATAGAGGAGGCAGTCATTATTTATTACCAAAAGTTAAGAATATGTTCCTAGATTAAAATATATGTTGTTTTTTGTCGTAAATGATTTCAAAAATTTACATAATTTCATATTATATATAAGATGAATATGAAAGAAGGTGAATAGTTGAAATTAGAAAATAAAAATGTGGGGTTTGTTATAACAGGCTCTTTTTGTACTTTTAGAAAAACTATTCCTCAAATAAAGAAGATTATTGAAAACGGAGGAAAGGTATTACCAATTATGTCAAATAATGCTTTTCATTTGGATACTAAATTTGGCAAGGCGGAAAATTTTAAGAAGGAAATAGAAGAGCTTACAGAAAATAAAATTATTCAAGATATTCGAGAAGTAGAGCCAATTGGACCAAAACATTTAACTGATATTATGATCGTTGCTCCTGCTTCTCGGTAATACAATTGCAAAAATTTCAAATGGTATTACTGATAATGCAGCTACTATGGCAGTAAAATCACATTTAAGAAATGATAACCCGGTAGTAATAGCTATTTCTACTAATGATGGACTTTCTGGATCTGCAGAAAATATAGGAAGATTGTTAAATAGGAATCATTTCTTTTTTGTTCCTTTCCGTCAAGATAATCCTATTACTAAGCCAAGATCTCTTGTGTTTGATGCAGATTATATTATTCCGACATTGGAATCAGCTTTGGATGATGAGCAGTTGCAACCAATACTATTATGAATATAATTGTTAGCATATTGTTTTACTTATGTAGTTAACAAAAAAGAAGCGGTAGATTAAAAATACCGTTTCTTTTTATATATTAAGATGAAAAATTTGATAATGGGTTTGATTCTACAGCATTTCTTACTTGCTCATTATTTACATGAGTATAGATTTCTGTTGTTGATATACTTTCATGCCCTAAGAGTTCTTGCAGTGCTCTTATATCAACATTTCCATATTGATACATTAAAGTAGCTGCTGTATGTCTTAATTTATGAGTAGAGTATTTATTAGTATCTAGTCCAGCTTTTTGTAGTTCTTTTTCTACAATATATTGTACAGTTCTATTACTAATTCTTTCACGCCTTTTGCTTAGAAATAAAGCTTCTTGCGATTTTTTATTATCAGCTTTTATACCTTCTTTAGGGCGAACTTCCAAATAATTTTTGATAGCATCTACACAAGCTTTATTTAAGTATATGGTACGCTCTTTATTTCCTTTACCAATAACTGTTAACTTGTATTCATTAAAATCAATATCTTTTGTATTCATTCCTACTAATTCAGATAAACGAATTCCACAGTTAAGAAATATAGTAATGATTGCATAATCGCGTTCTTTGTTTTCGTCATTTTCGTCATTTGTGACATTAAGAAGTTTTTTACTATCATCTAAAGAAAGATATTTTGGAACACGTTTTTCTTTTTTAGGAGTTTCAATATTCTGAGCAGGATTTTTTTCGATTAGTTTGGCTTTTTGAGATAGGTAGGCAAAGAAAATACGAATTGTAGATATTTTTCTAGCACGGGTAGCAGGTTTACAGTTCTTATTTAATGCTAGATATGATAAGAAGGATAAGATATCTTCTGGTTCTATTCGTTCTATATCTTTCAAGGTTAAATCTTTAATACTAATTTTAGAAAAATCAGTTTCTTTTGTCATATTGAAATGTAGTTTCATATATTTTAAAAACATGTTCAAATCATAATTATATTCTTTTACAGAATTTTGTGATTTATTTAAAATTGTCATTGAATAATCTAGAAAAGAATTTAGAAATTCTGGATTTTGTTCTACATTAATCATTTGTTTTCACTTCCTTATACATGAATTATATAACAAGTATTTAAAAAGTCAAATGTTTTAAGTGGTTGTTTTTGACATAGTATCTCTGTATTTGATATAATGCAATACGTGGTGTAACGATTTTTAATTTATAACATACAATAAGTTAAAAATAATTATAGGAGGTAGGCAATGAACATTAAGGTAGGAAATACACCATTAATTAAAATTAAATATCGATATGAAAATATAGAAAATTCAATTTATTCAAAGTTAGAGTCATATAATCTGACTGGAAGTATAAAGGATAGAGTAGCTTATTATATGATAAAAGGTGCATATAATGAGGGAAAATTGAAAAAAGGAAGGGAAATTGTTGAGGCAACCAGTGGAAATACGGGTATCGCCTTAGCTGGAATGGGAGCATATTTTGGTAATCCAGTACATATTTTTATGCCTGATTGGGTAAGTAAAGAGCGAGTTGACTTACTTAAAATATATCATGCAAAAATAACTTTAGTATCAAAAGAAGAAGGGGGATTTAAAACTGCTATAGAAAAAGCAAAAGAGTATGCTGTTAAGAATAACGCCTTTTTTACTAATCAATTTGAGAACAAAAATAATGTGTTAGCACACTATGAAACAACAGGAAATGAAATCTTGGAAAAATTAGGAGATAGTATTGGAGGATTTGTTTCGGGGATTGGTACAGGAGGAACATTAATGGGAGTTGCTAAAAGATTAAAAGAAAAAAATAGTAGAGTTGTAATTTATGCTTTAGAACCGGATAAAATGGCTCTACTTTCAAAAAGAAAAGTAATAGGAAATCACAAGATAGAGGGAATAGGTGATGACTTTATTCCTGAAATTATTGATGAAAGGTTAATAGACAAAATATTTGTTATAAATGATGATGATGCAATTAATATGTCAAGAAAAATAGCTCTTTCATTAGGAATTGGTGTGGGAATATCATCAGGTGCTAATTTTATAGCCAGTATTTTGGCAAAAGAAGAGAATAGTAAAGAAATTGTAACTGTATTTGCTGATGACAATAAAAAATATTTATCAACGGAATTAAAAGATCCTATAGATAACAATGAAAAATTTATTTCTAATAAAGTAGAAATATTGGATTATGAATTTGTTTAATATAATAAGGAGGAACATATGAAAATTTTGCATTTATCGGATTTGCATATTGGAAAAATAGTTTTTGAACATTCTATGTTAGAAGATCAAAAATATATACTTAATAAAATAATTGAAATTATAAAAGAAGAAAAAGTTGAATTAATATTAATAGCAGGAGATGTTTATGATAGAAGTGTTCCTCCTAGTGATGCTGTAATGGTGTTAAATCATTTTTTCAAAGTTTTAGTTAAAGATTTAGGATTAAAGGTTTGTGTGATAGCAGGAAATCACGATTCAAAAGAAAGATTAAATTTTGGAAAAGAAATTTTTGCTGATGACGGATTACATATTAGTTCTATTTATGAAGGAAATATTGATAAAGTTGAGTTAGAAGATAAGTATGGGAAATTGAATATTTATATGCTTCCATATATAAAACCTGTTGAGGTTAGGGAGTATTTTGATGAAGATACTGATCTTTCTTCTTATAATAATGCTGTAAAGGAAATTATTTTAAAAGAAGATATAAATGAAAAAGAACGAAATATTATTTTATCACATCAATTTGTAACAGCAGGTAATGCAGAGCCTGAGAGAAGTGAATCTGAAACTGTATATCTTGGTGGAACAGAGAATGTGGATGTTTCTTGCTATGATAAATTTGATTATGTAGCATTAGGTCATATTCATGGTCCTCAGAAAATTGGAAGAGATACAGCACGATATGCGGGTACAATGCTTAAATATTCATTTTCTGAAGTTAATCAAAATAAGGCATTAACAATAATAGATTTTAAAGAAAAGGGAAATTTACAAATACAGTTTGTACCATTAGTTCCACTTAGAGATATGAGAGTTATAAAGGGACCTATTGAAGAATTACTAAACGAAAAGTATTATAGTTTGACTAATTGTGAGGATTATATTAGAGCTATTATAACAAATGAAGAGCAGGTATATGATGCAATAGGTCAAATAAAGAGAGTTTATCCTAATACATTAAGACTTGAGGTTGAGAATTCAAAGATGGCAAGTAATGAGAACGTAACAATGTCTGATTTGGATGATATTAAGAAAAAAGATGAAGTAGAATTATTTAATGAGTTTTATAAATATCAAAATAATCAAGAATTAAATGAAATACAACTTGATATTATGAGAAATGTTGTAAAAGAAGTAAAAAAGGAGAAATAATAATATGAAACCATTAAACCTTGAAATGTCTGCATTTGGACCATATAAAGATTGTGTTAATATTGATTTTACCAAAATTGGTGAAAATGGATTATTTTTAATTACAGGTGATACAGGTGCAGGTAAAACGACAATTTTTGATGCTATTGTATTTGCATTATATGGAAATGTAAGTGGCTCTAATAGGCAAGTATCTTCTGTTAGAAGTGATTTTGCAGATCCAGATACAAAAACGTATGTTACTTTAAAATTCTCACATAAAGGGAAAATTTATCTAGTTTCAAGAAATCCTCAATATGAAAGACCTATGAAAAATCGTACAGGATTAACAACTCAAATTTCTGATGCCTCTCTTGATGAGGATGGAAAAAATATAGCAAGCGGAATAACAAATGTAGATAAAAAAATACAAGAAATATTAGGAATAGATGTAAAACAATTTAAACAAATATCTATGCTTGCACAGGGAGAGTTTTTAAAAATACTTTTTGCAGATAGTAAGGATAGAACAGAAATATTTAGAAAAATATTTGATACATATATTTATGATGACATAACTAAAAAGTTAAAAGCTAAACAGTCAGAAGCTTTTATGGATTTAAACAGTTATAAGACACAATTTTTAACTAATACTAAAAATATAAAATGGAAAGAAGAACCTGAATTTATTGAAATGCTATCAGATAAAAATATTCATACATACATAAAAGAAATATTAGAATTATTAGAAACTGAAGTAAAACAAGATAAAGAAGCTATGAATAAGGCTAATAAAGACTGTGAAGAAGCGGATAAGAATTTGAAAAACAAAGAAATGAAAATACAAAAGGCAGAGGAGATTAATTCAAGTTTTATAAAGTTGGATGAATTAATCAAAATGAAAAGCAGTCAAGAAGAACAAAAAGAATTATATGAAGAAAAGCAGAAACAAGTAGAAATATGTCAAAAGGTAATAGCAACAGTTTTGCCGAAAGAACAAATCTATAAAAAGGTTGAAACAGAAATTCAAAATGTAAATAATAATATAACTACTAATAATGAAGAGTTAGAACTTCTTACTAAAAAGGAAAAGGAATTTAAACAGAAAGATATTAAAGTTAATGAATTGAAATTAAAGTCTGAAGCTTTAAAAGTACAAAATGAAAAAATTATAAAGTTTAAGGACGAAATGATAAGAGTTAGCGAAATATTGAAAAAAATAGATGAACGAGATAAAGCAGAAGAGGAAATGACGGTATTTAATAAAAAGGAAGAGCAAATTACAAAGCTAAAAGAAGTGCAACAACAATATAGTAAGATGAATGAAGATTTTGAAATTTTAAAGCAAGAAAAAGAAAGAGCTTTTGAGATTAAGGAAACAGAGGAAAAACGTCAACTTGCACTTAAAGATTTTGATATGAAAAATCAAGAATTTCGTAATATTGAAGATGAATATAGGCAAGAAGAAGATAATTTTTATAGAGGACAAGCAGGAATACTTGCTGAAAATCTTGAAGAAGGGGAAAAATGCCCAGTTTGTGGTAGCATTCATCATCCTGAACTTGCTAAAAAGAATAAGGCATTATCTAAGGAAGAATTAGAAAAATTAAAACTAAAAAAGGAGATAAAAGAAAAAGAAAAGAATAAGGCAAGTGAACAAGTTACTATTTTAAAAACAAAAATTGATACCTTAATGAAAGATTTGAACTGTGATTTAGATATTAACAGTATTAATGAAAAATATCAAAAGCAAGAAAGTACAATTAAGGAAAAATTAGCTGAAATTAATGATTTATACTTAACTATTACAGGTGAAGAATTAGATATAGAAGAATTTGATTATGAGAGTCTTAAAGAGGATTTTATCAAAAAGAAGAAATTGGTAGAAGATATTATAATAAAGAATAATGCTTTGATAGATAGTTTTTCTAAGAGTATGAATAAAGAATTGTCTAAAGAAGAAGATATTAAAAAGTATGGGGAAGATATTAATGTAAATTATGAAGAAGCTAGTAAAGTATATAAAGAGGTTAGCAATACAATTTGTAATTTATATTATGAGATTGAAGAATCGGTTATTGATATAGAAGAATTTGAGTTTGAATCTTTTAAGGAAAAATATGAAGAGAGTAAAAAGGAATATTCTAAGAAGATTATAGAGTGTAATACTAGAAAATCGCAATTTTTAGAAACACTTGAAGAGAAAAGCAAAGAGTTGAAAGAGCTAAAAGTTGAATATGAAAATGCATATAAAGCTTTAGGTTTTGAAAATGAAGAAGAGTATAAATCAATTCTTATGGAAGAAGATGCATTAAACTCTGTAATAAAATCTATTCAAGAATACCATAATGTATGTATTGAAACTAAAACAAAGATTAAAGAGTTAGAAGAAAGTTTGAAAGGCAAAGAAAAAATTGATACAGCCAAGGATAAGGAAGAACTTGAAGCATTGAAAAATAATATTAGTGAATTAAAACAAACTCAAATGTATTTGAATTCTAAATATGTTTCAAATAATGAAACATTAGGTAATTTAAATCAAAATTCAGAAGATCTTATAAAACAAACAGAATCATATGTTACATTGGAAGAATTATATAAAACCGCTTCTGGAACTTTGTCAGGAAAAAGGAGAATAGAATTTGAGCAGTATGTACAAGCAGCATATTTTGATATGATATTAATTGAAGCAAACAAAAGATTAGTCAAAATGACTGGAAATAGATATGAACTAGTAAGAAAAGAAAATGCAAGTAGGATTAGTGAAAAAATAGGTTTAGACTTAGAAGTAATAGATAATTATACTGGAAAACGAAGAGATGTAAAATCACTTTCTGGTGGAGAATCATTTAAAGCTGCATTATCATTGTCTTTGGGAGTATCAGACGTTATACAGAGCTACTCTGGAGGAGTTGTGGTTGATACTTTATTCATTGATGAAGGTTTTGGTTCATTGGATACAGAATCTCGTGAGCAAGCTATAAACACTTTAAATTTGCTTACTGATAATAATAAACTGATAGGAATTATCAGCCATGTTACAGAGTTAAAGGAAAGAATTGATAAAAAGATTATTATAGAAAAAACTTCAAGCGGAAGTGAAATACATTTTGAGATATAGTATATAAAATTGCACAAATGAATAATGAAAAAATTTATAATATTTTAAGCAAGAAGTTATTTGATAATTTCTTGCTTTTATGTTATTATATGTGCAAGGATATGGAAAGAGGAGGAAAAATTATGAAATAGAATTCTATAAAGATAGAATGGAGTATAGCTATGAGATAGATGCTATTATAGGAGAGATTTTAGATTATGAAAAGGATAATGATTAATAGATAAAAATAGGAGCTGAAATATTTAGAGTAATAGCATTAGAAATTTATTTATGGGAGAAATGAGACTTAAACAAATGAGTGAGATATTGGATGAATGTAAAGATATAATAGAAAAAGTATGTTTAAAATATGGCTATGATGATCAAGATAAAGATGGAAATGATAGTTTAAAAACAGTTTTATTAAAGGCTGTTCCTGCAATGCTTAAAGATTCAGGAAAAGAAGATCGAGAACTATTTTACCAAATGCTTAATAATACTCCAATTGCTATAGTTGATAATCTTACACAAGAGAGCCATAATGAATTGATTGAAAAATATATTGGAAAAGATGTAAATAAGCATATAATAAAAGAAAATGAAAATTTAGGAGAATATGGAAAAAATCTTGCTGCAGGAGCATATGTCTCAGAAGCAATGTTAGATGAGAACATGACTTTGCAGGGGAAAAAATCTTTCATATATATTCAAAGAATTCATGGCGAAAGAAAAAAATTTTTGGGTACAGACATAAATGTTGCTCATCTAATACATGAATTAGGACATGCTTGGCATGCAGAAAAAGATCAATTTACTATGCAGGAAGATGGAACTTTAGGAGAAAGAGTTGGAACAGCGGAATTTATTTATTCATTTTCAAAAGCAGAAGATAATAAATTCAGAATGAAATGTGAAAAGACAACAGGTTTAATGATTGAGGAAAGTATGAATACAGTTGATGAAGAAACAGCAATGGCAGATTATATGGGTCTTTCTTTAGAAGATATGCAAAAAGCATATTCAAATGTATTAGGTTCAAGTGAATATCAAAGCTATATGGCAACTTTGGTTAGAAATATGTTAGAACTACTGGGTAAAGGGGATTTTGAAAATTATAGATTATATGGTGATGCAGAAAATAAAGAGAGAATTAATACTCTAATGTCAAAAACAGAATACTGGGAAAATAGAGAAGAAGATATACTATCTTTAGATAGTTCAAGAAGTTATGATAAAAAAAGAGCTATTATAAATAGAATTGATAGCCCTACGATTCGAGATTTTTTTAATCAATATGAAACAATTTACTTTCCAGACATATCTAAAATGACTCCTCTTGAAAAAATAGATAATGTTTTAGAACAACAATTTAATTTGTGTATGGTCAAATATTGTATGGGTTTTGATAATTATGTGGATTTTTTAGATAGACTTACATATGAAGGCTATTCGTTGATTAATCAGGCAGCAGATTTAGCAAAATTGAACATAAATGAAACTAAAAAAGAAATAACTCCATTAGAAGTTATTAAAAGTGCATTAAAAACAGCAACTCGAGATAAAGTTAATGAAGCTATTAATACAGAAATTGCAGAAAAAAGTCTAGATTCTATTAGAGAAGGAGAAACGAGAAATGATTAGTAGTGCTTATGCAAAAGCATACACTGAAGTATTAGAGATAATAAAGTATTTTCCTGAAAAAGAATACTCAAAAATACCATTAGAAAAAATTGAATTTTATAAAAAAAATATGGATAAAAATTATAGTTTTACAATTAATCCAGAAATAGATTTAGATAAGCAGAACATTTCTATGGAAGCTAATGCTATAATGGTTAATTTATATAGAGATTATTTTGCAAATGAAGAGCAAAAATTAAAAATAGAAAAAATATTAAATCTTAACCAGGAAAAAGAAGAACAAGAAAAAAAAGAAAAATATAACCCTGATAATATATTTAAAAAAGAAAAAAATACAGAAACTACAGATATAAAAGTACACCAAAATAATGATAATACTTCATTAATAGAATATAAAAAATCATTCTTTACGAAATTTAAAATGTTTATTTTTAGACTACTAAACATAAATAAATAAAAGTAAAAAATATGAAAGGTGAAACTAATAAATGAAAATAAATAATATGGATATGCATATACAGAAGGGCTATTATAATAAATCAACAGTAGAACCAGATGGAATAACTTATAAAATAGATACTAGTAAGCAACACTCACTATATACATTTAATTTAAGAAAAGTATATTTTGATGCTAGTAAGGAAGAAACATTAAGTAGCATAATAGAAGATTTACAAGAAGTAATAAATACATTAAAAAAGGTAAAAGAGCATAATGAAATAGAACTATAAATAAAAAATACGGAGGTGTTTAATTTGAAAAAAATAGAAGTTAAAAATATACTATTTTCAATGAGAACTACCGATAATGAAGAAATTGTAAATAATTTACTTGGGAAAATAGACTTGTTAAGTGAAGAAAATTTTCAAGCAATGCTGAAACAGATAGGAGATAATGAGGAAAATATAAGAAACTATTTTCAAAGGAGATTAAGTTTAAAGCAAGAGCAGCATGAACCTCATACTCAAATCAATAAAATGTTTTCATATGGAGTTTCAGGTGACACGATACATTTACATATGCCAATTGATTTACATGAAATGTTTGCAAAAATAGGAATATCAAAAACAATTAATACAGTTAATTTATATTTACTAGATGCAATTGAAAGAATAAGAAAAATGCAAGCAGAAGGATTTGAAAAATTTAGTGCTAAAAATAGTATATATATGATTTCTCCTATATTAAATAAAAGAGAGTTGGAATTTTTAAAAGTATTAGATTTTAATACCAAAACTTTCAAAAAGCAAGAATTGCAAGATGAACAATTTGTTTCTGGGCATCCAGAAGCACAACTTGCTATTAGAATATTTGGAAAAAATAGAAACGTAGGAACAGCAATAATAGGATTAGATGTTGTTAATTCAAAAGAATGGCAATTAAAGAAAGCTAAGCAAATACAAATGCTTAATGAAAAAGGAATTAAACTAATGGGTGAAGAAGAAAAGTGCTTATAGAGTAGAAACGGTAACAAATTCAGGGAAATTTAATCATATTACAAAAATATTACAATTGCCATATTCTTACATTTGAGTATGGCAATAATACTTTA
>CANRMM010000015.1 GCA_947631745.1 uncultured Clostridia bacterium | reverse complement strand
TGTATAAGTCTATCATATATTTTCCTTTTTGTCTCTTTTGTAATATTTTTGTAATATGATTAATCTTCCCTGAAAAATTATGAAAAAAGCTTTAAATTTTAAACGATATAGTATATAATACAAATGTGATTTTTTAAGCTAAGGGGGATTTTTGAAATTATGGAAGATAAGAACAATGATAAAACACAACAATATAAAATAAAAACAACTCAAAAACCAGATAAAAAAACAATGAAGAAGCAAAGAAAAAAACATCCTAAGTTAAAAAAATTTATTATTATTAACTTCATTTTACTTGTTATATTATGCTTAACAGGAATTGGAGTATTTTGTGGAATTTTCTTTAGTGATGAATGGGAGATAACAAAAGAAGATTTAGTTATAACTCATGAGAACACAGAGGTTTATGATATTAATAATAAAAAAATTGGGGAACTCACAGGAGATGAAAGTAGAAAAATTATCACTTTATCAGAAATGGGAGAATATTTACCAAATGCCTTTGTAGCAATAGAAGATGAAAGATATTATGAACATTTTGGAATAGATATAAAAAGAACAGCAGGAGCAATTGTAACATATATATTAAATGGAGGTCAATCTTCATTTGGAGGAAGTACAATTACTCAACAATTAGTAAAGAATATGCTAGAAGATAATGCAGATAGTGGAATTGAAGGTATCGAAAGAAAAATAAGAGAATGGTCACGTGCTTGCCAACTAGAAGAAATGCTTTCAAAGAGTCAAATTCTAGAATTATATTTGAATAAAATATTTATGGGATCTACAGTATATGGAGTAGAGAGTGGCTCGCAATATTACTTCAGTAAATCAGCAAAAGATTTGAGCCTAGCTGAAGCAGCATTTATAGCAGGAATTAACCATTCTCCAAATAGCTATAATCCATTTGAAAAAGATACTGACAATAGTGAAATTATAAAAGAAAGAACTAAAACAGTATTAGCAAAAATGCAAGAGCTACAGAATACAGATGTGCCAGAATTACAAGGCTTAACAAAAATAACAGATGAAGACTATGAAAAAGCTTTTGCAGAAGTTGATAAAGGATTAAAATTCAAAAAAGGAGAAATAGGAGATAATTCAAATATTTCTTTCCATACAGCAGCAGCATTAGATCAAGTAACAAATCAATATGCGAAAGAAAAAGGAATTAATTATGACACTGCTAGAGATTTAATTAGAAATAGTGGATATAAATTATATACAACACAAGATAGTGACATTCAAAAAATAATGGAAGAAGAGTACAAAAAAGACAAATATATTCATGACTCATTAGAAGAAGGTAAACATTCGCAATCAGCTATGACAGTAATTGATTATAGAAAAGGATATGTAGTAGGATGTGTAGGAGGACTAGGAGAAGATAGTTCACCTCTAGGACAGAATAGAGCAACACAAAGTGATGACTTACAAGTTGGTTCATCGATGAAACCATTAGCTGCAATCGCTCCAGGACTAGAAGAAGGTGTTATAACAGCAGCAACAATGTATGATGATTCTGATACTAGTTTCGGCGGAGAATATTACGAAAACTCTACAGGATATCAAGGAATTATTTCAGTAAGAGGAGGAATTACATGTTCATCAAACATTGTAAATATGAAAATTTTATCTAATGTTGGACCATATACAGCAGTAGGATATTTAAATGAATTTGGTTTAACAAACTATGATGAACAAGATGCCTCATTAAGTTTGACATTAGGAGGAACTTTACATGGTGCTTCTCCAACACAAATGGCAGCAGCTTATGGAACACTTGCAAATGGAGGAGTGTATGTAGAACCTACTTTTTACTTAAAATTAGAAGATTCAAATGGTGAAACAATATTAGAACCAACACAAGAAACAAGAAGAGTTGTATCAGAACAAACAGCATATATTACAACAAATATATTAAAATCACCAGTAGAAGGATTTGATGGATTACATGCCACTGCTACAAACTGTAAAGTTTCAGGAATGGAAACAGCAGCTAAAACAGGAACAACATCTGAGTTTAAAGATAGATGGCTTTGTGGAATGACACCATACTATTCAGCAGCAACTTGGTATGGATATGATGAACCAGAAACAATTTATGAAACTGTAGATGGTTATGACAATCCATCTTCAGTAATTTGGGATTCAGTTATGAATCAAATACATGAAGATTTAGAACCAGCAAATTTTGAAGTGCCAGATGGTATAGTATATGCAAAAATATGTGGAGAAACAGGAAGAGTAGCTACTAAAAAGTGTAAAGATACTTTTACAGAAATATTTGCTTCAGGAACAGTTCCTGGAGAATGTGGAGGACATGAAGCAGTAAAAATTTGTAAAGAAACAAAGCTATTAGCTACAGAATATTGCCCAGAAACAGAAGAAAAAGTTTATCCTATTATGCCAGAAAAAGAACAAAATGCATCATGGTATACAGATAATAAAAAATATAAAGAAATAAAAGATACTTGCAAAAAACATACAGCAGAAACGATGAAAATAAAAGTACCAAATGTAGTGGGACTAACAGAAGATGAGGCCAGAGAACAGCTAAAAGATTTTAGTATATTAACAATATATGATAGTGATCCAAGCAAAGAAAATGGAATTGTATTAGAACAAAGTATAGAACCAGAAAAATTAGTAGACAAGAAAACTCCAATCACTATAACAATTAATCAAGTGGAAGAAGTAGAGCCACCACTAGATAATAACACGATTGAAGAACCACCACCAATAGAAGGTAATGAAATAGAAGGTAATGAAATAGAAGGAGGAGAAAACGAAGATCCAGAAATACCGGAAAATGAAATAGAAGAACCACCAATAGAAGAAACAAATAGTATTTAATATAGGAAAAGGAGACATTTATGGAAGTAAAACTATATAATACTTTAACAAGAACAAAAGATAACTTCATTCCCTTAAAAGGGAATGAAGTACGTATATACTCTTGTGGGCCAACAGTTTATAGTTATGCCCATATAGGAAATTTCAGAACATATATTTTTATGGATACATTAAGAAGGATGCTTCAATATAATGGATATAAACTAAAACATGTTATGAACATTACAGATGTAGGTCACCTAGAATCAGATGCTGATGAAGGGGAAGACAAAATGGAAAAAGCAGCAAGGAAAGAAAATAAAAATCCATACGAAATAGCAGAATTCTATACAGATGCATTTATGAAAGATATGAAAAAATTAAACATTCAAATGCCAGAAATTATTGCGAAAGCAACAGATCATATACAAGAAATGTTAAAATTTGTAGAAGAAATTATGAAAAATGGATATGCGTATGAAACAAGCAAAGGAATTTATTTTGACATTTCAAAATTAGACCAATATCCAGTATTATCAAATCGCAATGTGGAAGAACAAATAGCAGGAGCAAGAGTGGATGTAGATCCAGAAAAAAGAAATCCATATGATTTTGCTTTATGGATTAAAGCTCCAGAAAATCACATTATGAAATGGGAAAGCCCATGGGGATTATCATATCCAGGATGGCATATAGAATGTTCAGCGATGGGAAGAAAATATTTAGGAGAACAATTTGACATACACACAGGAGGAGTAGATCATATTCCAACACATCATGAAAATGAAATTGCCCAAAGTAAAGGAGCTTGTGGAAAAATTCCAGCAAAGTTTTGGATGCACGTAGAATTTTTACAAGTAAATGGTGGCAAAATGTCTAAAAGTTTAGGAAATGTTTATACAATAGAACAATTACAAGAAAAAGGAATAGAACCATTAGCATATAAACTATTTTGCTACACGGCACACTATAGAACAAAATTAAACTTTACTTTTGAAGGAGCAGAATCTTCTCAAAAATCATTAAATCGTTTAAGAGAAGGATTTATAAAACAAAAAAATGGAACAGATAAAATTGAAGAAGAAATTATAGAAGATTATAAAAATAAATTTCAAGAAGCTATTAATGATGACTTGAATTTACCAGTTGCAATGGGAATTGTATGGGAGATTATTCGTAATGAAAAGAAATCAAATCAATTTGCTGATTTATTACTAGAATTTGACCAAGTATTAGGATTAGATTTAGAAAATTCACCAAAATACATAAATGAACAAGCAAAAATAGAATTACCAGAGGAAGTTAACGAATTATTAAAAAAAAGACAAGAAGCGAGAAATAACAAAGACTGGACATTGTCGGATCAATTAAGAGATAAAATAAAAGAAAAAGGATTTATAGTAAAAGACACAAAAGAAGGAATGACAATTGAAAAAATATAGTGGGAGGAAGCACAAAGGTGGAGGAAAAATTAACTCTTTGGAAGAAACTAAAAATTAGTATTACCAATTTTGAGGGATACCAAGACTTAGCAGCAGAAAAAATTGGAAAAACCATTCTCTATATATTTATTTTAGTATTTATATTTAGTATTGTGCTTACAGGACTAAGTGCCTACCAGTTTGCAAATACAATAGAAAATGGAGAAATTAAGCAATATATTAAAGACAATATAGATACAATTACATTAAAAGAAGGAAAATTAAAAGTAACACCAAAAGATAAAAGTGAAGAAATAAAAATATTAGTAGAAGACCTAAATACTCAAATAACTATCAATACTACAGACAACGAAGAAACTAAAAAAGAAAAAATAGAAGAAATAAAATCAATGCAAAATGGAATACTAATTTTAAATGATAGATTGATTATAAAAAATGAAATGATGGTTGAACCACATGAATATTTTTATCAAGAAGAAATTGAACAATTAGGAATATCTAATATTAACATAGAGAAAGAGGATATCATAGAGTATTTATCCATAGAAAATATGATGCCTGTAATTTTAACTGGTTGTGCAGTTACACTTATTTCAGTGCTAATTTCGCTTTTCCCAACAACACTAATAGATATACTACTTTTCTCGGCAATGGGATATATTTTTACACGTATAGCAAGAGTTAGAATTAGGTATAGTGCAGTATATAATATATCAGCATATTCTTTAACACTACCAATTATATTAAATATCATATATGTTATAGTAAACTTCTTTACAGGATTTACAATAAAATATTTTGATATAATGTATACTGCAATTACATCTATTTATATAATTACAGCAATTTTAATGATAAAATCAGAAGTCATAAAAAAACAAATTGAACTTGCTAAAATCATACAAGAACAAGAAAAAGTAAGACAAGAATTACAGCAAAAAGAAGAAGAAGAAAAAGAGAAAAAAGAGAGAGAAGAACAAAAGAAAAAAGAAAAAGAAGAAAAAGAAGATAAAAAAGATGAAGACAACAGTGAAGCTGGAAAAAAGACAAAAAAGAATAAGAAAAATAATCCAGACATCAATATTGGAAATGAACCTGAAGGAAATAATGTTTAATAAGAAGAGAGGAGAAAACAACTAATGTCAGAACAAAAAAATAAAAAAGACAAAGAAAAAATGAAACAAAAAATATATATGACTGTCACTGTAGCAATAATAATAATTGGGCTTATAATACTTGCAGCATATTTAATTATGGACAACCAAAATGCAGAAGAAAATAAATTAACATATACAGAATTAATTGAAAAAATAGATGATGGTGTTGTTGAAAAAATAGAGATGACCGTAGGAAGTACTACTGTAAAAGTAAAACTAAAAGATGTAGAAAAAGAAAAACAAACCATAGTTCCTAGTACACAAGCTTTTATTGAACTTGTACAAGAAAAAAAATTAGAAGGAAATATGATAGACTTAAATCAAAATCCAGAAGGAATTTTGAAGACAATAGGTAGTGGACTATTTTCAATTCTTCCAACACTTTTATTGCTAGCACTTATTATCTTAATGTTTAAAATGCAAGGATTGGGAGATAAAGGAAAAGTATATGATAGTGAAACAACAAATTCAAAAATAACATTTGACGATGTAGCAGGACTTGATGAAGAAAAGCATGAAATGATGGAAATAGTAGACTTCTTAAAAAATCCAAAAAGATTTTATGAAATGGGAGCAAAAATTCCAAGAGGAGTTCTATTATGTGGACAACCAGGAACAGGAAAAACATTAATAGCAAAGGCAATTGCAGGGCAAGCAAATGTACCATTTATTTCAATGAGTGGTTCAGAATTTATAGAGATGTTTGCAGGTTTAGGAGCTTCAAGAGTAAGAAAACTTTTTGAAAAAGCAAAGAAAATTTCTCCATGTATTATATTTATTGACGAAATTGATGCTATTGGTTCAAGAAGAACAAGTGGAAGTGGGGCTGAAACAGAAAACAATCAAACATTAAATCAATTATTAGTAGAAATGGACGGATTTGACACAGAAGAAACTATCATTGTATTAGCAGCAACTAATAGACCAGAAATGCTAGATAAAGCGTTACTTCGTCCAGGAAGATTTGACAGAAGAATTACAATTGCATTACCAGACTTAAGAGGAAGAGAAGCTATACTAAAAATTCATGCAAAAGAAAAGAAATTCTCATCAGAAGTAGATTTAAAGAGCATTGCAGAAGATACAGCTGGATTTACAGGAGCCGACTTAGCAAATATTTTAAACGAAGCAGCTATTATTGCAACTATTAATGATCATGATGTTATTACTAATAAGGATATAGAAGATGCTGTAAAGAAAGTAACAGTCGGACTAGAAAAACAAAGTAGAGTTGTATCAGAAAAAGATAAAAAACTAACAGCATATCATGAAGCAGGCCATGCTATTGTAAGTAGTCAACTAGAAACACAAAAAGACATAAAGGAAGTATCAATTATTCCAAGAGGTGTTGCAGGTGGATATACAATGTATAGGACAAATGAAGACAAATATTATATTTCAAAAACAGAAATGCAAGAAAAATTAGTAGCACTTTTAGGAGGAAGAGCAGCTGAAAAAATCGTATTAAATGATATTTCAACAGGAGCAAGTAACGATATTGAAGTAGCAACAGATATAGCAAAAAATATGATTACAAAATATGGAATGAGCGAAACACTAGGACCTATTTCAATTAATACAGAACAAGATCCATACGAATTGCAACTGCTAGGAGAAAAATTTGGAGATGCAATAGGAGCAGAAGTAAAAATATTACTTGACAATGCTTATGTAAGAGCACAAACTTTAATTCATGAAAATAGAGAAAAATTAGATAGAGTGGCACAAGCATTAATCAAAAAAGAAGTAATTTCAGCAGAAGAATTCCAAGAATTAATAAAATAACATTATAAAAAATTAAAAGACTAGGATTTGTGATTGCACAATTTCTAGTCTTTCATTTTAATCGTTTTACCATTTAGATAATTCAACATACCAGCATCTGTAATAAAATTAAATGTTAAACTATAACTACAAAGTTGCTGTGTTTTATATCCAAATTTTTTATTAATCTGATTATTTCCATATTTTCCATCTCCTAAAATAGGATGACCAATATGTGCTAAATGAGCACGTATTTGATGAGTTTTACCAGTATGCAGACAAACATCTAAAATAGAATAATTTTTTTCAGGAAACTTTTTTACAATGGAATAAGAGGTAATAATTTTTACATATCCTTGTTTAGGTTCATCAGAAATATAGACAAGCGATTTTTTACTATCTTTAAAAAGAAAGGCAGTAAGTGTTTGATGAGAAATTTTTGGAATTCCATATACTGTAGCTAGGTAATGCTTTTCTATTTCATGAACCTTAAACTTTTGTAATAAAATTTGTAAAGCTGTTTCATTTTTAGCAAATAAAACTAAACCAGTCGTATTACGGTCCAAACGATGGCAAGGCTCTATAAAAATACTTTTTTGTTCTCTTACTAATAAAAAATCTTTTAAAAAGCCTGTTAGAGAATTTTCACCTACAACCTCTATATCAGAAGGCTTATTAACAACCAAAATATTATTATCCTCATATACAATATCTGGCGAAAAACTTTTATACAACAAACTATCTACAACATATATCTTAATTTCATCATAAGTATGAACGATAACATCTTTACTAACACGAACATCATTAACACGAATATCTTTTTTTCGTAATGTTTTATAAAATAAATTTGGAGTTAATCCAGAAAAAGAATCAAATAGAAAATGACTTAAATATTTTCCATCATATTTTTTATTAACTATAATAGATCTCATAATAATTCTCCTACAATACTTTCAATATTATATATTAAAATCAAAAAAAGAGCAAATAAAAAATATAAAAGAAAATATTGTATTTTTTTGTTTGTTATGATATACAATAATATATATAAATAATATAAAAGAGGAGTAAAAAGCAAATGAAAAGATTAGTCATAATATCAATATTAATGACAATAATAGGAATGTTAGTAATACCAACAGTATATGCAACAGAGACAGAACCTGGAGAGGAAGAAGTAATAACTATTAGTAAAACTTCAGCTAGCATAAAAGTAGATGAAACAGTAGAATTAACAGCAACATCTTCTAAAAACTCAGAAATTAATTGGGAAAGTAGTGATAGCACAATAGCATCTGTAACATCTGCAGGAGTAGTAACTGGAATTAAAGAAGGAAATGCAACAATTACAGCAAGAGGAAGTAGCTCATCAGCAACTTGTAGTATTAATGTTACAGCCAAAGAAGCAAGTAAATTTGCAGATTTCTCAGAAGCAAAATTTGAATTAAAAAATTCAGAAACAAGCGTGAGAAAATATACACAACAAGAACTAAAAATATCTAATATAAAATTGCCAGACGATGAATTTCATTCCGTGAAATATGCAATAGCTAACAGCAAAACAATGCCCGAAATAGATAAATTTGAAACTACTACACTAAGCAAAGACAAAACTGAAATTGTAAAATATATAATGGAAGAGTATGTAGAACGTAATGGAGATATGTATCTATGGATTATAGAAAACTATGAAGATGATGAAGAACAATATGAAATTTTGGTAGACGCAAAAAAATTAGAAAGACCAGAAATGCCTAAATATACAGAATTCTTCTTTTCTACATTTATTTCAGATAGTGACACACAAATTGTACTAAATACTCCTGCATATACAGAAAATAGAAAATGTACAATTAAAATTGGAAAAATTACAGATGAAAAAATTTTAAAAGAAATAAAAGATAGTCCATCACAAGGATTTGCACAATTAGAGACATTTGCTAAAAATAGCTCAAGCATATATAATAAAAAAGCATCACTAGATTCATCCTTAGAGGTAAAAGAAAAAATAGATTTAACAAATAAACTAGAAAATGGAAGTTATTATTATATGTATGTTGTTATGGATGATGAAAATGGAAAATTTTATCCATCTAAAGGTTTGACATTAGCTATGGCTACTGCAGTTAAAGATTATTATGGATTGTTCTTCTATGGAACTGAAGATTTTAAATGGAACTTAAAAGAAACAGGTAATATAAAACCTGCAGGTTCAGAAGAACCATCAATTTCACCAGATCCAATTCCACAAGCAGGGAAAAATGCAATTATTGTAGCAACAATAATTACGGGAATTGCCATTATAGGAGCAGTTAGTTATCATCAATATACAAAATATAGAGGAATCGAATAGAATTTTAGAAAAACATTTGCTTTTTCTAAAAATATATGATACAATAAAATACGTTATCAGTTGAAAGAGAAAGAGGGATTACAATGGAAATCGTAAAAACAATATTAGTAATAATATATGCAATAGTTTGTTTAGCGCTTATTATACTAGCTACAATACAAACAAAGGACGCAGGAGGAGCATCAGGAACAATAACAGGTTCTTCAACAAATAATTTTTATGAGCAAAATAAAGGAAGAACAAAGGAAGGAAAGCTAAAAAGATATACAATAATCTCAGGAGTGTTATTTGTAGTATTAGCAGTAGCTCTTTCAATATTATTTGTAATGTAAAATAAAAGTATAAAGTAGATGGAACAATAATAAGGCAATTGTTCCATCTTTTTGATTTATATAGTAAGGAGAAGGAATGAAAGAAAGATATTATTCAAAGGCAATGAAACATAGAAATAGAAATATCCATAAAAAAGAACAACGAAAGGAAAAAATACAGTTAGTAAAATACCAAAAAGATGACTTTAGTATTCAAAATGATACTCTTGTAGGTACATTTAAAGATAACAAAAATTTTGGATTTGTAATACCAGACGATAAAAAAATAATAAGTACTGATATTTTTATTTCAAAAAAAGATTTTAATAAAGCCAAAAATAACCAAAAAGTAGTAGTAAAAGTAACAAAAATGCCAACAACAGAGAAAAAGGCAGAAGGAAAAATTATAGAAGTTTTAGGAAATATCAATCAAGCAGGAATTGATATGATGTCTTTAATACGTGAATATGATTTACCATATGAATTTCCAGAACCAGTAATAAAAGAAGCAAAAAGCATTAATCAAAACATAAGTAAAACTCAATTAAAGAAAAGATTAGATTTAAGAGGAGAAGAAATTTTTACAATAGATGGAGAAGATGCGAAAGATCTAGATGATGCTGTGCAAGTGAAAAAAACAGAAAATGGCACATATATTTTAGGAGTGCATATAGCAGATGTTAGTCACTATGTAAAAGAAGATAGTTTCCTAGATAAGGAAGCAATCATTAGAGGAACTAGTGTATATATGCTAGACAGAGTAATTCCAATGCTTCCTGTAGAATTATCAAATGGAATTTGTAGCTTAAATGCAAAACAAGATAGATTAACAATTTCTGCTATTATGGAAATCAATAAAGAAGGACAAGTTATATCATCAGACATTCAAAAAAGTGTTATAAATGTAACAGAAAGAATGAGCTATCATGGAGTACAAACAATATTAGATAACTACTATAAAAAACTAGAAGAAGTGGAAAATGTAGAAGAAAGAAAAATTGTAGAAAAATATTTGCCATACAAAGAACATTTTAAATTAATGGAAGAATTAGCACAAATTCTAAAAGAAAGAAGAAATAAAGCAGGAAGTTTAAATTTAGATATCCCAGAAACAAAGGTAATACTAGATGAAAACGGATATGCAAAAGATGTTACAAAATATGAATTAACTTTTGCTAATGAAATTATTGAACAATTTATGCTAACAGCAAATGAAACCGTAGCCGAAAAATATTTTTGGCTAGAGGCTCCTTTTATATATAGAGTCCACGAAGAACCAGATTTAGAAAAAGTATCAGAACTAAATAAATTTTTATTCAACTTAGGATACCGTATTAAGTGTAATAAAGATACAGTACATTCAACAGCTTTTGAAGAAGTAATTGAAAAAGTAAAAAATAAACCAGAAGAAAGAGTAATATCAAACCTTATATTAAGAACACTAAAAGTAGCAAGGTATGAAGCAGAAAATTTGGGTCATTTTGGAATTGCAAGTAAATACTATTGTCACTTTACATCACCAATTAGAAGATATCCAGACTTATTTGTTCATAGAATAATTTCGAAATATATTGAAGATGGATATAACTTATCGTCAGAAGAAATTGAAAAATACAAAGCACAAGCAGAAAAATATGCAAAACAATCTTCAGACAGAGAAAAGATTGCACAAAAAGTAGAAAGAGATAGTATTGACATTAAAACAGCAGAATATATGGAAGATAAAATTGGAAATGAATATGAAGGAATGATATCAAGTGTTACCTCTTTTGGAGTATTTGTAGAGTTAACAAATACAATAGAAGGATTAGTCAGATTTGACGATTTGGGCAATGAATACTTTATATATGACGAAGAAAGAAAAATGCTAATAGGAGAACAAACAAAAACAACATATAAAATAGGGGATAAAATTAAAGTAAGAGTGATCAAAGCAAATAAACAATTAAGACAAATAGATTTTGAAAAAATAGATGAAGAATAGTCAAAAGTCTATCTTTAAAAATATTAAATTTAAAGATAGACTTTTATCATATAAAATATTTATTCATCTCCACCCAATAAAAATGCAGATTTTACTTTTACATTAACGGTAACATCAAAAGTAGCATCTCTATATTTTCGTAACCAGTCATAAGATTCAAAATCAGGTTCTGTTAAAAATAAAGTCAATCCATGTTTTCCAAAACCATCAATATCAGTTTTTAATTCACGAGAAGTTTTATATAAATAATTTGTAACAACAGCATCAATATGCTTACTTGCAGCAACAGATACTTCTGTTAGTTTTTCCTCAGAATCATATTGAGAATTAGAGTTAACAGATAAGATATGTCCTTCTAAATTTAATGTTAAATGAATAAAAGGACTTCCATTTACAATTTGAATGTCGATTTTAGGACTTTTTTCATTATATAAAAACAAATCAATTCCTTCATTAGAATTAAAAGAATTAGGAATTGTAATATTACAGCTATCAATTTCATTACGAATTAGTAAGTGATACAAAGTCTCTTGTGCTGTTAGTTCTCCTACAAAAGTATCTAAATAAAAAACAGCAGTACCAATCATTTCAGATAAATTACTACTTTCAATAGAAGAAGATCCAGCAACTGTTTGTGAATCTTTTTCAGAAGCAAAAGAAGAATCCATAGAACTAGAAGAAGTAGGAGAATTACCAGTATTAAGACTTCCAAGCATTGCAGTAGGATGGCAGGTTTCACAATTAAGTCGATCAAAGAAATCTCCAAGAGATACATTAGGAGTATAACCAGTATAATCACTAGAGATAGGAGCAATATCGTAATACTTAGCAACTAAGTTTTCTAAGCTAGGTTGAGAATTTTCAATAAAATCCTTTGCAGGACATTTACTAACAATCACATTGGTATCGGGACGAATTTGTGAACGATTCATCAAACTATAAATTTGTGTTGAAATACCTTGAGATGCAAAAGCTTCAGAAAATACAATAACTTTACAATGTGATAAATTAATTTCTTTACTAATATGAGTATTCATTAAAGTAATAGCAGAATCAATTGAAGAAGCTTCAACAGAATTAATAATGGTAGGAGCAACTTCAGTAGCAGCTCCTTCACCACTATAATTTGGTCTTGTAAATTCAAATGTAACTTTCATATTATTATTATCACCAACGTCAATTCCCATAGCTACTAAATAAGCCAAATCATCAATACTTTGTACACTATAAGCACCTACAAAAGGGATGGCAATAATAATTACAACAGTCATAATAAGAATAAACTTAAAATATCTACTCAATTAAAACATCCCCTTTCTTTAACCTTCGATGCTTTAAATTTGCAAGAATAAGAATAGTAAACCCGGCAATAAAAACAATTCCTAAAGAATAATATTTATAAACAGGATACTCCAAAAAGTAAATTTGAGAAGTATTTTGTGGTAACAAACTTAAAATAAGTAGCACAATTGCAAATCCATATATAATAATATAAATATACTTGAATTCAGTAATCTTTTTAAAAATATTGATTGAAAATGACATCATAATGCTTAAGTAAGAAGTAATTGAAATAATCCAAATTAATAAAAAGGCAGCATCTAAACGTTGAAAAAATCTACCAAATTCAATATAACGCGAAGCAAAATATAAAGGTAATGATTCATCTGTTGTTACAACTGATGGAAAAATATATAATAAAGTAGCAACACTAAAAAGTAACCAAATTCCAGAAAAAATAATAGAGGTAAAAGCAACGGTACGGTATTGGTTTGGATGGTTCAAGGCAGGAGGAATAAAATATAAAAAGGCAAGTCCAGCAAAAGCAAATAAATTACTAATACCACTAAAAAAAGTAGTAGAAATACCTTTACCAAAAATAGGAAACATTCTTTCAAGAGTAAAATTTTCCAAGTTAAATATAAAAATCAAAACAATACTAACTAATACAATTGGCATAATTAATGTATTAGCACGAATAAAAGAGTTATTTCCTAATTTATTTACAAACACTATTCCAATAATAAATAGTAAAACTAAAAAGAAGATGGGTGTTCGTGGAAAAAAAATCATTTTTAAACTCTCACAAAAACTTCGTAGAAAAATACTAGAAGTAATTAAAAAATAAAGTATAAATAATATACCAATGATATACTTTAAAACTTTACCACCCAAAAAATTTGAAATGTCAATAATATCAAGCCCAGGAAATCTTTTTAATAATTTACAAAGAAAATAGACCAGCCCTAAGGCAATTAGTGTAATAAAGATAATATTAAGTAAAGAAGCGGAACCCGTAGTTACTAATATATTTTTTGGCAAATTTAAAATAATATGATTAATCATAACAGTTAATACCAAAAAAATTGCTTCTATACTACCAATTTTCGTAGTAGACGACATAAATTACTCCTTTCTATATTTCCATTCCATGCTAATATGTTTTTGAGAATTCTCTTTTTTTGCATTTAAGAAATCAGGTCTTTTTTCACGTTTCCATATAGGAGAAATGTAATAGCTATTTCCTTCTCTTGAATTAGTAACAGGAGCAAAAGGAACCAAATAAGGAACACCAAAAGATTTTAAATTACATAAAATGCAAAGATAAACAAATCCACCAATACCAATTCCTAAAAAGCCAGCAACATAACCAAAAA
Organism: uncultured Clostridia bacterium; assembly: GCA_947631745.1. Taxonomy (GTDB): domain Bacteria; phylum Bacillota; class Clostridia; order TANB77; family CAG-508; genus CALXVA01. Next base: position 13,210 of record CANRMM010000015.1, on the reverse strand, counting down.
GTATAAAAATAAAACGATATATACGAATATGAAAACCAAAAGCAAAATCCGGAATAGCAAAAGAAGCAATACCAGTAATTGCTACAATGATAATCAAGATAGGACTAACAATACTAGCACTAACAGCAGCCTGACCTAAAACTAAAGCACCAACAATTCCAATAGTAGAACCAAGAGGAGAAGGAACACGAAGACCAGCTTCACGAATTAATTCAAAAGAAATTTCCATAGTTAAAATCTCAAAAATAATCGGAAAAGGAACATTTTCTCTAGAAGCAATAAGTGAAAAGAGAAGCTCTGTTGGAATAAGCTCTTGATGAAAATTTGTGATAGCAATATACAACCCAGGAAGGAGAAGAGTAATAAATAAAGCAAGCAAACGTAAAAACTTTAAAAAATTTGCAAATTGAAATTTTAAATTTGTATCTTCAGGAGAAGATACAAAATCAATTAAAGTAGCCGGCATAATTAAACAGTAAGGATTACCATTTACTAAAACAATAACTCTTCCTTCAAATAAATATTTAGTAGCCTTATCAGGTCTTTCAGTAGCTAAAATCTGAGGAACGCTATATTTATTAGTTTCTTCAATTAACTGCTCTAATTGACCAGAAGAAAGTAAAGAATCAACTGATAAATTGTTTAAACGATACTTTACTTCAGCAACTAAATCATTATTAGCAATATTAGAAAGATAGCAAACAGCACAATTAGTTTTACTAATTTTACCAATAGATATATTTTCAATAATCAAATTTTCACTATTAACAATTCTTCTAATTAAAGAGGTATTTGTCCTAATAGATTCTACAAAAGCCTCTTGAGGTCCACGAATGACAACCTCATTATTTGGAGTATCAATACTTCTTTGCTTAAATCCTTTGACATCAATATCAAAAGCAATAGTTAATGTATCAATAAAAAGGGCACAATTGCCAGAGTTTACACCAGCAAAAATATCACTAAAATCAGTCTTTTTCTTAACATCATTTTGAGGAAAAAGACTATTAGTAATATACTCCACAATATCAAATTTTTTTACTTTACGAACTGTAATGTTATTTGTAACTGCTTCAGAAATTACATGGTCTTGATTACCATCAAAAGAGTTAGCAGAATTCTTTAACATTAAAGGCTTCAAAACATAATTGTTAATCAAATTTGTATCAACCATTCCATCAATAAAAAGCAAAAAAGCACGATATTGCTTATTGCGAGCAGTAACTAAAAATTCACGTACTACAATATCACTATTAATCATAGTATTATATTTTACTTGAACGTACTCTAAGTTGACATCTAGACTAGGAAAAATCTTTTTTTCCTCTCCGGCAGATTCATAAGCTTCTTCTTTTTCATCATTAGCAGACTTTCTAGGCACATTCGTAGATTGCTGAATATCAGATTCATAAAGAGAATCATCACCTAAAGTAAAATCATAAGAATTAGAAGGGTCAACTAAAAACATACTTTTTAAAAATTCTTTTATTTTCATACTTTTACAAATCCTTCAATATAGTTATTTAATAGATAGAATTTCCCAAAAAAATAAAAATATGTATAAAAACAAATGTTTACAAAAGAAAAATCATATTGTATAATAAAAAAGACGAGAAATCGAGGTGAAATAAATTGGAAAGAATTATTATGCATGTAGATGTAAATAATGCATTTTTATCATGGACAGCAGTGGAAAAATTAAAAAATGGTGAAAAATTAGATATAAGAACAATCCCTGCAATTATAGGAGGAGATGAAAAGCAACGAAAAGGAGTGGTACTTGCAAAAAGTCCGGTCGCAAAAAAATTTGGAATTCAAACAGGAGAGCCAATTTATTTTGCACGAAAAAAATGTCGTAATTTACAAGTATTTCCAAGCAATTTCTCTGTTTATTATAAATACTCTAATGCACTATATAAACTACTTTGTGAATATACTGATAAAATAGAACGTTTTTCAATAGATGAATGTTTTATGGACTTAACGAATTATTTAACAGGAAAAACACCTTATGATATAGCAAAAGAAATCAATAAACGTGTAAAAGAACAATATGGATTTACTGTTAATATTGGAATTGCTAATAATAAACTATTAGCTAAAATGGCATCAGATTTTGAAAAACCAGATAAAATTCACACATTATATCAGAATGAAATCCAGGAAAAAATGTGGAAATTACCAGTATCAGATCTTTTTATGGTAGGAAAGAAAAGCCTACCAAAATTAGAAAAAATGCATATAAAAACCATTGGAGATTTAGCACAAAAAGAAGAAAGAGAATTAATAAAAGCATTTGGAAAGTATGGAAGAATAATCTGGGAATATGCAAACGGAATTGATAATTCAGAAGTTATTAGTATTGAACCAGAACCAAAATGTATAGGAAATTCAGTTACTCTACCATACGATATGTCTAATATAGAAGAATTACAAGAAGTACTATTAAGCATAGTAGAACAAACAACTTACAGACTTAGAAAACATAAATTATATGCAAATGTAGTTAATGTACAATTAAAAAATAAAGACTTTAAAGTATATTCACATCAAAGGAAAATGAACTTTGCTACTAATAGCACAAAAATCATTTATGAAGAAGCCAAAAAACTTTTAAAAGAATTATATAAAGATGAACCAATAAGATTAATTGGTATAAGAGTAGATGATTTATTAAAAAAAGAAGAAATGCAAATTTCAATATTTGACACCAAAGAAAAAGAAAAACAAGAAAAATTAGATGAAATAATTGACACAATAAAAAATAAGTATGGATATGATTCAATAACAAGGGCAGGAAAAGTTAATTTAAAAGAAAAGCCAGATAAATTAAACGAATAAAAAAATACATAAAAATCATGTTTTGTGTTGAATTATAAAAAAATAAATGATATAATTTTTTTCATCGAAGGAGGTGAAAAAATGGAAAAAGATGTAAAAGAATTAAAAGAAGATGTAACAGTACTAAAAGGAGACGTAAAAGAGCTAAAAGAAGATGTAACAGTACTAAAAGGAGACGTAAAAGAGCTAAAAGAAGATGTAACAGTACTAAAAGGAGACGTAAAAGAGCTAAAAGAAGATGTAACAGTACTAAAAGAAGACGTAAAAGAATTAAAAGGAGAAATGAAAGAAGTAAAGCAGAGACTAGATATAGTAGAAGAAGATGTAAAAGAACTAAAAACAGACATGAAAGAAGTAAAACAGAGACTAGATATAGTAGAAGAAGATGTAAAAGAATTAAAAGAAGACATGAAAGAAGTAAAGCAGAGACTAGATATAGTAGAAGAAGATGTAAAAGAATTAAAAACAGAAATGAAAGAAGTAAAACAAACATTAAATGAGCATACAGAACAATTAAAGTCGTTACACAAATCTATGCTAATTATTGAAGACTGTGTCACGAATAAGATACCAGCACTTTTTGAAGCATATGCAATCCACCAAGAAAAACAAGAAAAAAACGAAGTAAAAATTGAAAAATTAAAAGAAGTAACAGATATTCATGATATAAAAATTTCAACTTTGGAAAATACAGTAAGTGAACACTCAAAAAAATTAATTCAAATAAAGTCTAAATAAAATCAAAACGAAATGGAGCTTAAATATATTTTCTATATAATATAGAAGACATATCTAAGCTCCATTTATAAATATCAGCAATAATTATTTACTTGAAAATTAATGTATATTATTAGTCATAAGAGTAAAGAATCCAAGCATTAATAAAGCACATCCTAATACGAAGAATAGAACTATACAAACAATAAGTACAATAGCTATTATTAAACCAATTTTACCTAATATAGTTTTTCTACTTAATATTCCAGTGATTAAAGCAACTATTGAAAATAAAAAGGGAAGCCCATATAATATTTTTTCTAAAAAGAAAAACAACTCCATACTAAACGAACTAATATTAAGTGAAGAAAAACAAAAAGCTAAAGCATAAGATGGGAAAATGAGCAGTGAAAAAATAAATGAAGTTAATCCCAATTTTTTATTTTGCAAATACGAATTGTTTTGTGTTGTGTCAGGTTTTGAAACATTATTTGACACATTATAATTATTATCCATTTCCATATTTAATCAAATCTCCGTTTCTTTTGTTATTTTTTTAAAATTATATATAATATACTTAAGAATGTCAAGCTTCAATTAAACACAATAAAAAAGAACCTCAAAAAATTAGATTTCTTCTAACTTTTGGAGGCACATCATTAAATATATAATTTTAAAGAATAATACAAATTAATCCGCCACTACCCTCATTAACAATACGTTCCAAAGTTTCTTGTAATTTACTTCTAGCATCTTCTGGCATTTTGGATAATTTATTTTGTAATCCCTCATTAACTAATTCATGTAGATTTTTTCCAAATATGTTCGATTCCCAAATTTTTTCAGGATTATTTTCAAATTCAGAAAGAAGATAATTTACTAATTCTTCAGACTGTCTTTCACTACCAACTAATGGAGAAACCTCAGTTTCAATTTCTGCTTTAATTAAATGTATAGATGGAGCTTTAGCTTTTAATTTAACACCAAAGCGAGAGCCCTGCTTTACAATTTCAGGTTCTTCCAAAATTAACTCTTCCATAGAAGGAGTAACAATTCCATAGCCGGTAGCTTTCACTTGTTCTAAAGCATAGGCAACCTTATCATACTCTTTCTTAGCATTTGCCAAATTGGTAATCGTAGAAAATAAGTCGCCCTCATTTGTAATTTCCATACCAGAAATTTCTGTAAGAACCTTGTAAAATAATTCATCAAGTAGTTGAATAGAAACATTAACACTACCTTCGCCAAGTTTAATTTCATTAATAACAGTTGTAGTAATAATTTCTGTATTTTGTAATTTTGCAATACCACTATCTACTTGTCTTAAAATTTTAACATCTTGAAAAGCATCTTTAATTTCTGAATACAATTCTTCCTTTAACCAATGTGAATCAGCTAAACCATCAACCCACTTTGGAAAACTAATATTCATTCTTTCAATAGGAAATTCATAAAGAATTCTACCAAAGATGGCATTCATATCTTCTAAATCTAAATTAGAACAATCAGTAGGAATTACAGCAGTCTGATATTTATCTTCCAATTTCCTAGCCAAACTCTTAGTATCTTCAGAAAAAGGATCATCAGAATTTAAGACAATAACGAAAGGCTTATTTAATTCTTTTAATTCACGAACTACTCGCTCCTCAGCATCAACATAATCTTCTCTAGGAATATCAGTAATACTACCATCAGTAGTTACTAAAATACCAATAGTTGAATGTTCTTGAATAACTTTTCGTGTACCAATTTCGGCAGCTTGCTCAAAAGGAATTTCTTCATCAAACCATGGAGTTCTTACCATACGAGGCATATCATCTTCTAAATATCCAATAGCATTATTTACCAAATACCCAACACAATCTACTAAACGAGTTTTTAATTTTAGATTATCACCAATTGTAATTTCAACAGCCTCATTAGGAATAAATTTAGGCTCAGTAGTCATAATAGTTCTGCCACTAGCACTTTGAGGAAGTTCATCCTGTGCACGCTCTTTTTTATATTCATTATCAATATTTGGAATTACCATCAAATCCATAAAACGCTTGATGAAAGTAGATTTACCAGTACGGACAGGACCGACAACACCTATGTAAATATCACCTTGCGTACGATCAGCTATATCCTGATATAATTTTAAATTCTCATCCATGAATTTATTAACCCCCTTAAAAAATGTTTGTACGAAACTTTAATTAATGTATATTAAAATAAAGCAAAGTTATGACTAAAATAACGAAAAAATTTGCTAAATTTTATAGTATGTGGTAAAATAAGTACGGTTTATTGAAATCAGCATAAAATATACAAAACAGAAAAAAGAAAGGTGTGTCAAAATGGAAAAAGATGTTATGGCAATTATGCTAGCAGCAGGGAAAGGCACAAGAATGAAATCAAAAAAATCAAAATTAATTCAAAAAGTATATGGAAAAGAAATTATAAAAAGAGCAGTAGAAAATGCACAGAAAGCAGGAATAAATAATATTGTAGCAGTTGTAGGATATATGAAAGAAGAAGTGATGGCAGTATTAGGAGATAACGTTCAATATGTTGTACAAGAAGAAATGCTAGGAACAGGGCATGCAGTAATGCAAGCAACTAAATATTTAGAAGGGAAAAAAGGAAAAGTATTAATTCTAAATGGAGATCATCCGATTATAAGACCAGAAACATTAAAAAGATTATATGAGGAAAGTAGCAAAAGACAAGAAGTAGGAACAATTTTATCAATTTATTATGACAAACCAAATATGTATGGACGAATTATACATGATGAAAAAGGAGAAGTATCAGCAATTGTAGAATATAAAGACTGCAGTACAGAACAATTAAATATAAAAGAAGTAAATATGGGAATGTATTGCTTTGATATAGAAGAACTTTTAAAAGCACTAAAAGAATTAAAAACAGACAATGCACAAGGAGAATATTATTTAACAGATGTTATAAAAATAATGCATGAAAAAGGACTAAAAACAGGCTCTATCGTGGTAGAAGACTATACGGAAATGCTAGGAGTAAATGATAGAGTAGAATTACAAATGGTAACAAAATTTTTGCAAATGCGTATAAACACAGAATTAATGAAAAATGGAGTAACAATAGAAGACATAAACAACACATATATATATGATGATGTAGAAATAGGAATGGATACAGTAATACATCCTAATACTACAATTAAATCAGGAGTAGTAATAGGTGAAGACTGCGAAATAGGACCAAATGCATATATACGTGAAGGATGTAAGTTAGCAAATAAAGTAAAAATTGGAAGTTTCGTAGAAATAAAGAAAGCAATTATCGGAGAAGGCTCAAAAGTACCACACTTATCATATATGGGAGACTGCGAAATAGGAGAAAAATGTAACATAGGATGTGGAACAATTACTTGCAATTATGATGGATTACATAAAAGTAAAACAATTATAGGAAATCATTCATTTATTGGTTCAAATACAAACTTAATAGCACCAGTAACAGTAGGAGATAATACATTTATTGCAGCAGGTTCAACAATAACTGATGATGTTCCAGAATATGCATTAGCAATTGCAAGGCAACGTCAAACAAATAAAGAAAACTGGAATAAAAAATAAAACTATATTCAATATTAATTACATAAAAAATCTTAGAACATATCATTCTGCTCTAAGATTTTTCTTATTTATAAAATAAAAAATAAAGCTAACAAATGCAAAGGATAAAATAAATATAAAAGGTACTTTATTTTTGGACCTTGCTTACCGGTTATACAAACCAATGAAAACAGCAGAAAACATAGTAGATAATGCAAGGTATAAATATTCAATATAAAATCCATAAGACAATATCCAACTACCATATTTTATACAACATAAAGCGATAAAGCTAAGTAACATAGCAACTTTATTATCATGAAAGAAATAAAAAGCAAAAATAACAATTACACCCCAAAAACCATAATCAACACAAGTCAATTCTCCTAAAAAAGCAATCAAAAACACTATAATCAAAGCTAAATATTGCTTAGCTTCTAATCCAAGAAACTTAAAAGACAATTTATCATTTTTCCAGTTCGAAAAACTATCATAAACTATAATACATACTAATCCTAACAATAAAGTAAAAAAGATATTTAAACCTGGAGTAGAAGAAAGAAACTTATCAATAAACAAATAAAAAGGTATTTGAGCAATAATAGCAAAAATCATTAATCTACCCAGATATTTTTTTAGACTTTTAGTATGTAAATAACCTTGCGAAATTTGAAAAGCAAAAATAGGAAAAGCAATTCTACCAATATAATTAAAAAGACTTGTATGACCAATTAAAGCATCACCGAAATGGTCACAAAACATTGCAATTACAGCAATAATTTTTAAAACAAAACTTGTCATAAATTCTCACCCAAAATATTATCTAACAGATAAAAAAGAAAATCAATAAAAAATAAAAAAACTATTTACAAAAATCACACAAAAAGTATAAAATTATATAATAAAAACATCTATTATAAATTAAAAAAATATAATAGAAATATACATAAAAGGAGAAAACAAATGAAAAGCATGAGAAAAAAACGAAAGCAGATACGGACTGAATAATAGGAACAAGCCAATAGACACAGCAAAGTATACACAAAAACCAAAAGCCCCACCACGGGATTACTTTGATAGCACTAGTTATAACCATAATAATTTTAATTATTCTATCTACAATTAGCTTAAGGGCAATATTTGGAGAGCGGAGGAATATTAACAGAGACACAACTACGAGAAGAAGAAACAAACCAAATATTAAGTAATAGTACAGAACAACTAAGTGGTTCAAGACAAGAATACTTAAATGCAATGGTAAATTCAGGAACAAGTATCTATACACTGACAATTCACTATATAGACAGTAAAGGAAATAGATTAACAGATGATTACGTAGGACAATATATAGAGGGAGAAAGCTTTGAAATAAGGTCACCGAATATAGATGGATACATACCAGATTATCAAACAGTAAGCTCATCAGATACTAGAGTAACAGATGGAAATGGAATGCCAGCAAGGAATGTAGAAGTAAATATAACATATCGAAAAAATTCTATACCAAAAGGAGAAAAGGAAGAAAAAAGAATGAAAAACGTTAAAACCATTGTGGCTGTAGAGAGAGAGAGAGAGAGAGAGAGCTACAATTTAGATAAAAGAAAAAATATAAAAGAACACAAAAAACAGGACAAAGCCTATCTATTTTTTACAAAATGGATTAAGGTTATTTGTCTTGTTTTTTGTGCTCTAAAAAGCACAAAAGAAAAATAGGAAAAAGGAGAGATACAAAATGAAAAGCATGAGGAAAAAACGAATACAAATACGGTCAGAATAATGAGGACAAAATAGATACAGTAAAGTATATACAAAAACAAAAAAAGCCACACTACGGACCACATCACGGAATAACTTTGATAGCCTTGGTTGTAACAATAATAATCCTAATTATTCTATCGACCATTAGCTTAAATGCAATATTTGGAGAACGGAGGAATATTAACAGAAGCAAGGCTAAAAGAAGGAGAAACGAACCAAATCTTAATTAATAGTACAGAGCAATTAAGTGGTTCAAGACAAGAATACTTAAATGCAATGGCAAATTCAGGAACAAGTATATATACACTTACAATTCACTATATAGACAGTGGAGGAAATAGATTAACAGATGATTATGTAGGTCAATATATAGAGGGAGAAAGCTTTGAAATAAGGTCACCAAATATAGCTGGATATATACCAGACTATCAAACAGTGAGTTCATCAGACACTAGCATAACAGATGGAAATGGAATGCTAGGAAGAGATGTAGAAATATATGTAACATACCGAAAAAATTCTGCACCAGAACAAGAACCAGATCCAGAAAAAGATATGGAATTAACATTAGAGAAGGTTATAGTAGAGCCACAAGCAAGATATACAGTAGGAGATGTAGTAAAATATAGAATTATATTAAGAAATGAAGGTACTGTAAGAGTAAATAGCTTTAAGATACAAGATACATTAACATCAAAAGGTAATGAAATGGGATTAGACTTAGGAACATTTACAGCATTTACAGACCCAGCAGGACAAACATACTTAGACCCAGGAGAAGAAGGATATATAGACTACGAATATAAGATAAAAGCAGAGGATGTAGGAGGAACAGTAAAGAATACAGTAAAATTAGTAGAGCCAAAATTACCAAAACCACCAAAGGGAGAGAAGGAGCCAGAGATAGAAGTAGTAGAACCAGAACTCGCATTAGAAAAGAGTGTAGTAGAACAAAAAGCAAGATATACAGTAGGGGATGTAGTAAAATATAGAATTACATTGAGGAATGAAGGTAGTGTAAGAGTAAATAGCTTTAAGATACAAGATACATTAACATCAAAAGGTAATGAAATGGGATTAGACTTAGGAACATTTACAGCATTTACAGACCCAGCAGGACAAACATACTTAGACCCAGGAGAAGAAGGATACATATATTATGAATATGTTATAAAGGAAGAAGATGTAGGAGGAACAGTAAAAAATACAGTAAAATTAGTAGAGCCAAAACTACCAAAACCACCAAAGGGAGAGAAAGAACCGGAGATAGAAGTAGAACCGAGAAATCCAGGAATAACAGTAGACAAACAAGTAATATCAACTCCGGCAAATGGAGAAGCTTATGTAGAAGGAGAAACAATAACATACAAAATAGTAGTAACAAATACTGGTAATGTACCATTAACGAATGTAGTAATAACAGACATTATGATAAGACCAGATGGAACAGAAACAATACCAAGTGGATTCCCAAATGATACTGCACATACACCAGGAATATATAATATAGAAGTTATAAATCCAGGGGAAAGTGTAGAAATCACAGTAACGCATGAAGTAACAAAACTAGATGTAGAAGTAGGTACAGGAGGAGTACATGACGGGTTAACTAATCATGTAGATGTGTATGCAGACCAAGAAGTGTGGGATTACGATATAGAATTTGTACCAGTGAAACTTAAATGTTCAATTTTAGTACATAAAAAATTTAATCTTATAGGTGATGACACAGTATCAAAAGTAACTGCATATGTGGCACTCTTTGCAGATAAAGATGGAACACAAAGGATAAGTGATATTAAATCAATGGATTTTACGAGCTCAAATTTAGAAGGAGAAGTAGAGTTTAAAGACTTAAAAACTGACACTATTTATTTTGTATTTGAAGTAGATAAAGATGGAAATCCAATATATGACGGTCAGTTAATTAATATAGATGGAAAAGATTATAAAGTTTTGTATAATAATACTAATGGAGTTTATATGGGTCCTTATGGAGGTAGACCTAAGGTCAGGATAGATAACGTTAGATGCTCACGGTACAATTAGGGTAATTAAAAGAATGGTAGATGAAGATGGTAACGGTGTTGTGGTATCAAAAGCAACTATATATGTAGCACTTTTTGCAGATGAATCAGGAACACAAAGGATAAGTGATATTAAATCAATGGAGTTTGTAAACTCATATTTAGAAGAAGTAGAGTTTAAAGATTTAAAAGTTAACACTACTTATTATGTAATTGAGGTCGATCAAAAAGGAAATCCAATATATAGTATGCAAATAGATGGAAGAATTTTCAATGCTCCTGGGGCGTTTAAAGCTATTATAAGCGATCCAGATACGTATGAGGTACCATTAACTAACATAGCACTCCGACAGAAAGAAGATGGCTCAATTACGGTAACAAAAAAACTTGAGACACTTAGCGGAGAAGGATATTATTCTAAAGATGCAACGTTTTATGTAGCATTATTTGCCGATGAAGCGTTAACGCAAAGGGTAAGTGAGGTTAAGCCAATTCATTTTGTAAACTCAGCTTCAGAAACAGTTACATTTACAGACTTACCATTGGGTAAGTACTATGTATCAGAAACAGAAGTATATGGAGCTCCTAAAAAGAATGGTTCTCTTAGCAATGGCGGAGTATATGGGGCGGTGTACCCGGATGGGAATTTGGCCGAAGTTACTAGAGAAAATTTAAACCCTAGTATATCATTTGAAAATGTATTTTCAGATATACCGAAGGATTATTAAAGTTGAAACCGAAAGTTCAATAGAAAAAATACGAAACTATAGAAAATCAAAAATACAAGAGATAGGAGTGTGAATCATTGAAGAAACATGAAGTACAGACTACTGCAAAGAAAGAAGAAAAAACATAATACTATTGTAACGTGCATTTTCTTGCGATATGTAGTATAATCATCACATCAAGAGATAGAAAAAGGTGGTGATTTTACATGATGTATTCTGAAAAACAATACAAAGAATTACTAGAAAAAAATAAAAAACTGACTAAAGAAAATGAAATTAAAGAAAAAGAAAATAAATTACTAAAACAGCAAAACAGACAAAAAGACGAAATCATACATGATTTAGATAAAAATAATTACAAAGGACAATTCGAAACTTTAAAATTAGAAAATATAGAACTCAAAAAAAAACTAAAGATATACGAAGAAAAATTCGAGATGCAGAGAATCAGCTTAGGAAAAGACAGTAGCAATAGTTGTAAGCCATCATCAACAAATGGATTGAAACATGTAGTTCAAAATAATCGTGTAAAATCCGGAAGAAAGCATGGAAGAGAAAAAGGACATAAGAGATCTGCTCCAACTGTGACAAAACTACCTGATGAAGTTATTAAAGTTTCTAAAGTTGCAACATGTACTTGCGGTCATAAAACAGTATGTCCATGTTGTAATAAAGAATATATGCCTAAATTTCCAGAACAAATTAAAAATACAATAAACTATGATGAGGGTATAAAAGCATTGATAGTATACTTAAATTCATATTGTAAAGAAAAAGAAAATAAAAATTACAAAAAGATATTTACCACATGATGTAAAAACAAAAGAAAATGCGGTAAAAACATATTTAAATAATGGAGATATAGAGTATACATGTAGAAAATATCATATATCAAGATATTCGTTATGGAGATGGATAAAGAAGTATGATGGAACAAGGAAAAGTTTAGAAGATAAAAGTCGTAAACCAAAAACTAGGCATCCAAAATCGCATACAAGTCAAGAGATAAGATGGATAAGAAATTATTTAAGAAGAAATCCAAGAATAACACTATGTGAATAAGGTATTAGCAATATACATGTGTAGATGAGGCAAGTAGAGAAAGATTTTTATGGTGTTATGAAGAACTAACACCAACGAATACAGTAGATTTTGTAAAAAAATGTATAGAATACATTACAAGATAAGACCAAGAACACCAGAACATAATGGAAAAGTAGAAAGAATCCATAGAAATGATAACGAAAGATTTTACAGTTACTTACATTTCTACAACTTGGAAGATTTAATAAAGCAAGAGAAAGCATACTTAAAAAGAGCAAATAATATACCAATGGCAGTATTAGGGTATTTAACACCAAAAGAAAAAAGAACAGAATTAGAATTAGCAGTAGCGTAAAAAATAAATTTAATTATACTACAAATTTTTTTATAGAAATCTGTTTCACATCATTGACATATATACACAAAAATGTAAAGAAAGGTTAGATACAAAAGTAAATTCCACTTTTGACAGAATTTAATAGTCTAAGAGAAAAGTCCAATAAATTAAGGATTT
>CANRMM010000014.1 GCA_947631745.1 uncultured Clostridia bacterium | reverse complement strand
CTTCATTAATTTTTGCACTTTTTATGTAATATAAATGTAATATAAATGTAAAGAAAACGTAATTGAAAGGAAAGAGTAGTTAATGTATAATAAATTTAATATAGAAAACTGAAGAAAAGGGAGAATGTGAGAATATGAAACCTGAAAGCGTTGAAACTGTAGAGAGAGAGAGAGAGAGAGAGAGAGAGAGCTACACTTTAGAAAAGACAAGCGGAATAACACTAATAGCATTAGTAGTAACCATAGTAGTATTAATTATACTAGCAGTGATAAGTATTAATGCAGTGTTTGGAGAAGATGGATTAATAACAAGTGCTCAAAGAGCGGGAGTAGAACATACGCATGCAACAGTGTGGGAAGCAATGGAGATGGAATATTCTAATTATTGGGCAGGCAAAGTATCAGGAGAATATACAGACTTAATAGAATATTTACAAGGAAAAGAAATAATAGATAAAGAAGAGATAAATGGTGGATACTACATAGATACAGTAAAACTATTAGGACAAAAGATATCTTTAGGAAATGGAGATAGGACAGGAAGTGAAGATGTATATAAACTAGAACCAGCATCTTCGGAAACGGCAAGCAATACAAAACTAGCAACAGTGAAAGAAAATATAAGGATAGCAGAAAGTAGCACTACAAAGGAAAGTAGTTATCAAGTAAAATACTATGGACCAGAAGGAGACAAAATACGCCAAGATAAGATATTAGGGGTATTAGGAGATAATGTTAAAGGTTTAGTAGAGAGTGATAATCCAAACTTTCATGTAGAGAAGACAGTAGTAAGTACTCCTGATGAAGGACGTAATTATTACATAGTAGGAGAAGAAGTAGTATATAAAATAAAAGTAAAGAATATAGGAAATGTAACAATAACAAATGTAGAAATAGTAGATGAATTAGTAGCACAAAGTGGAACATATTATCCAGGAGACCCTGAGATAAAATTAAAAAATGATTTAGAAGGAAGAATAACAGCAAAGAATGGAAAGTTTAGTATAGGAGACTTACAAGCAGGAGAAGAATTAGAGTTCCAATATGGATATGAAATACAAGAAGGAGATATAGGAGGAGAGATAGTCAACAGTATTACAGAGTTAACAGGAGTGCCAAGACCAACAGTACCAAAGGGAGAGAAGATACCAGAAGTAGAGATACCAACAGATGAAAAAGGAGTAAGTCCAGATATAGATGTAGAAAAGACAATAATATCAAAACCAGCAAGTGGAGACAGATATCAAGTAGGAGAAGAAATTGTATATCAAATAAAAGTAACGAATATAGGAAATGTAAAGATAGAGAGTTTTGAAATAATAGATAAAATGATATCAGAGAGTATAGGAGCAGATGGAAAAATAGAACATTTTGAATCATTTACAGAGCCGGAAGGACAGACATACTTAGATATAGGAGAAACAGGATATATTACTTATACATATAAGGTAAAAGCGGAAGATGTAGGAAAGAGAATACTTAACTCAGTAACAGGAGTAGAAACAAAACCACCAACACCACCCAAAGGGGAGAAACTACCAGAAGTTGAAATACCACCAGAATCAGATGATAGAACGTTCTATATATGGAAGGTTGATCAATATGGAGTACCATTAACTGGAGCAGTTATAGAGATTTATACAGATGAATCTTGTAGTGAGGATAGCTTTTATGGTGAGGTAGATTTGCGAGAAAGTGCTTTTTGTGATCATTCGTCTGATATACCACCAGTAGGTACATATTATATAAAGGAAAAGCAAGTGCCTGATTATTATAATGATCCGGGTATAATGGAATTTGAAATAACGGAAGATAAGCATAACGAATGGATAGTAGTGAATTATTCTGGAATTGGATTGCCAGAAACGGGAGGAGTTGTTTCTTTTGAAGTAACAGATAACAGGGTTATGGACGTTCAAGTACTTGAAGATGAAATTCAAGGAAAGTTTGAGATTGAGATTTTTAAAATTGCCTCATTTACATCAGAATTGCATTTAAGTATAAGTGATAAATATAGTGCTTTAACGAAGAATAATAAATGGAAATTTGATATAGATTCCATAGCTGGATTTGTCTTAGATAATGAAATAGAACCAGATTTTGTATGTAGTGGAACAGCAAACGACGGTGCTGATATATCTAAAGTATGTTCACAAGGAGGACTTTTCTTATTTAACATTCGAACTATGCAAAGTCGAGAATGGAATTATGAGGGTTGTAGTTTATGTGTTCTAAGGTCGCCTGATGATGAACTTTATAATAGTGAAGTTCATATTCGGACCATTCGGGGAAGCAAGCAAGAGAGAATGTTCGTTTTTTATTAATGCAACAATAAATAGATATAATCCAAGTTTGGGAGATGTGACTTTTGTGTTTAAAGTTAATGCAGAATGTGAAGGAGAAACCACTTATAATAATGTTATACCTATTACGTTCGATAATGCAGGAACTCGAAGAGTTAAAGTCGAGGGTGTTCCTGCGGGTTCTAATTGTACTACAACAGTGGATTATACAGATACTTATTACCAGGATGATTATGAATATGAAAAAGTACTAGAAAACTTGGATCCGGATGCTAATCCAATTCCGGAAGTTAATTTCACTCTTGAATATAATGATTATTTATATAAAACGAAAAGTTTAACAAATCATTTCATTTATGATAACTATGGGTGGATTGAAGGTAACGGAAATGTAGAAAGTAGTATTATAGATAGTAATGGAGAGATTATTAACGATTTAAAAACGGAAGCACCGGATATTGCTATTCATGAAATTGTTGAGAGAAATGTAAAAAATATAACCATAGAAAATGTAGGTGATAAACCTGCTTATGTAAGAGTTAAAGTTATTATGCCATCTAATGTGTATCACCAATATAATGGTAGTGGCTGGTTTGAAGGTAGTGATGGATATTGGTACTATTTTGATTCTATCCAACCTGGGGATAGTGCAAATGAATTAGAGTGTTGGTTGGAACTGCCGAAAGAAGGTATGGATCAATTAGAATGTAATGTTGTTGTAATAGCCGAATCGACTATTGTTCTTACGAATGAAGATTCGACCCCTAAGCTGAATGGGTCTACCTATGATGGATGGGATTTAAGAGCCAAGCCGGAATAAAATATGAAATGAACCTAAAATAATAAAAAATATTTTAGGTTCATTTATTTTAAAAATTATTGTTTTTTGATTTTAGGCTTTGCAATTAAAGAAGCAATATATCCAAAAATAATTGCTGCTGAGATTCCGCCAGCTGAAGCTTTTACACCTCCGGTAAAAGCACCTAATAGACCTGAAGATTGAACTTCTTGAATAGCACCTTTTGCGAGATTAGCTCCGAAACCAGTAAGAGGAACTGTAGCACCACAGCCAGCAAAGTCAATTAAATATTTATAGATACCAAGTCCTCCTAAGATGGCACCAGTAGTGACAAATATTACAAGAATTCTAGCGGGAGTGAGCTTGGTTTTATCTATTAATACTTGACCAATAATGCATATGATACCGCCGACGATAAAGCATCTCAATAATTGCATCCAATCAATACTTTGAATAAATTCCATTGCTATAAACTAGTCCTTTCTTTATTTTTTAATTTTTTATAGAAGGAAGCTCATTTTCAATTGAAATGGCATGAGCAATTCCTGGAATGGTTTCTCCTTGCTGAGAACTCATAGAGTTCATTAATGCTCCTGTTGCAATAAGTAAAATTCTATTTATTTTTTTAGCTTTTAACTCCTGAAAGAAATATCCTGAAAATACTGTTCCGATGCACGCACAACCACTTCCACCAGAATGAGTATCTTGTTTTTCTTTATCAAACATTAAAACACCACAATCATTGTAATTATTTTTTATATTATAGCCTTTTGTTTCGGCAAGTTCTGATAAAATATCTTTTCCAATATATCCTAAGTCACCTGTGATAATAGCATCATAATAACTTGGCTTTCTTCCGGTATCTCTAAAATGAGTTATTAATGTATCTAATGCCGCAGGTGCCATGGCAGCACCCATATTGTTAGCATCTTTTATTCCCATATCAACAATTTTTCCGGGAGTAATACAAGTAATATAAGGTCCTTTTCCATTAGCACTTAAAATTGCGGCTCCAGAACCAGTTACAGTCCATTGAGAAGTAGGAGGTCGTTGATTTCCAAGTTCAAGAGGAAATCGAAATTGTTTTTCTGCACTACAAAAGTGACTAGAGGTAGCACAAAGAACATTTGAGGCACCACCACCTTCAATAAAAACACTGCCTAAGCACATACTTTCTACGAAAGTAGAACATGCTCCGAAGACACCAAAAAATGGCATATTAATTTCACGAAGTCCAAAGCTAGAAGAAATACACTGATTTAATAAGTCTCCTGCAAAACAAAAATCTATATCTGTTGCTGGAATACCAGATTTTGCAATAACAGCATTTACATTTTCTTTAATAATTTTACTTTCTGCTTTTTCCCATGTTTTTTCACCCCAGAATTCATCTTCTAAGCATTGGTCAAAATATTTGGCAAGAGGTCCCTGAGATTCTTTAGGACCAACAATAGAAGAAGTTTCTAAAATTGTAGGTGGGTTGTCAAACATAATAGATTGAGTTCCTATACGTTTCATAAATTAATCCTTTCTAAAAAATTTATTATAAATTTATTATAAAAAGTAATGTCTCCTAAGTGACGAATTTGTCGGCTAGAGGATACCTTTAAAATGCTAAAGTGGCAATAATACCAATAATAACAGAAGCAGAAATACCAAATACGAGTACGGGACCTGCTACTGTAAACATTTTTCCACCAACTCCCATTACATATCCTTCAGATTTATATTCAATAGCAGGTGATACAATGGAGTTTGCAAAACCTGTTATTGGTATTAAAGAACCTGCTCCTGCAAATTTACCAATTTTGTTGAATACGTTTAGTCCTGTTAAAATGGCAGCGATACCAATTAATACAATGGATACCACTGTAGAAGAAGACGTTTCATCTAGTCCTTGAAATTTACAAAAATCAGATATTATCTGACCGATTGAACAAATTAGCCCACCAACCCAAAAGGCATTAAAACAATTTTTTAAAATTGGTGAGTTAGGTGATTTTTGATCAACATAGTTACTGTATTCTTGTTTTGTTTCAATTGGTTTCATATATACCTCCTTTTATTTAATCTCTATCTCTATCGATAACAAATGCTATATCTAAATCGACATAGTATAGTGTTAATTTTTTTCCATCGATTTTTGCTCTTTGATCTAGTATCCTTACTGAAGACAAGTAATCTATTGTCTTAGATGCTTCTGCAACAGCTTGTACAACAGCATCTTTCCATGAAACATTAGATGTACCAGTAATGCTTAAATGTTTTTCAATACCCAATTAAAATCAACCTCCTGTTTTTTACTTAAAAATTAATCTATCCATATAATTTCCCAAAAAAATAAAAATATTACAAAAGATGAAATATTTTTAAAATTTTGCCACTTTGTCACTTTTGGGACGTTCTTTTCTGTGACACTTTTGTCACTTAGGGGACAGACTTAAAGAAATAGAATTAAATAAGCAAACTTGATAAAAAGTAAAAACAAAAAGTAATTTTTTATAATAAAAACTTTTCTATTTATTTTTTTTATGATATAGTAATTGTCGAAGAAGGGAGAAAAAAGATGTCTAGAAAAGAAAAAAGAGAAAAAAAACAAAGTAATAAAACAATTAGAAAGTTAATTGTTACATTTTTATTTGTAATATGTGTATGTACTGTTTTGAAGTATGCACAAAATTTTATTAGAAATGATATAACAGGTAGAACTAATTTAATAGTAAATAATAGCAATATTACAGCAGATTTGGAAAAATCAATATTTATTGAAAATGGTGCTGTGTATATATCAAAAGAAGATGTTTCAAACTTCTTTGATCCATATATTTATTTTGATGAGAAATATAATACGATTATTACAGGTTCTGAAAATCGTATTTCTGCTTTAGAAATTGGGAAAACAGAAATGAAAGATAATGGCTCAACAGTTAGAATTTCTGCTCCTGCTATTGAAAGAGATGGAACATATTATCTTCCACTTTCTGAGTTAGATGATATATATAATATGGGAGTAGAGTATATTGAAGAGACAGATGTAGTAGTTGTTGAATCTTTAAATCGTAAAAGTGTTATGGCAGACAGTAATAAAGATAATAGTGTAAAATATAAGCCAACTGCTATTTCTCGCACGGTTGATAATATTGTAAGGGGAGAAGCTGTTACCCTTGTTAATGATAGTGAAGAAGATGGCTGGATTAGAGTAAGAACTAAAAGAGGCATTTTAGGATATGTAAAAGAAAATACACTTACTAATAAAATTACTATGAGAGAAGATATAAAACCTTCTCCTAAAGTTGAAGGTAAGATAAGTTTAGTATGGGATTATTATAGTGAATATGCTTATGCTCCTGAAAGAACAGGTCATATAAAAGGTATTAATGTTGTATCTCCAACTATGTTTACATTAGTAGAAAGACGGAAAAGGTAAGATCTTAGATAATGCGGGAGATGAAGGAAAAGCTTATATAGAATGGGCACATTCTAATGGATATAATGTTTGGCCAAGTGTTTCAAATTCTTCTCAAATTGAAACTACTTCAGAAATTATGAATGATTATAAGCTAAGACAGGATTTGATTGATAATATTATTAGTCTTATTTTAAAATATGATTTAGATGGTATTAATATTGATTTTGAATATATGCATGAAGAAGATAAAGATTTGTTCTCAAGATTCATTATAGAGTTACAACCTCGATTGAACGAAATTGGAAAAGTCCTTTCTGTAGATGTTACGGCACCAGATGGCTCACCAGAATGGTCTATGTGTTATGATAGACATACAATTGGAAAAGTTGCAGATTATATTGCGTTTATGGCATACGATCAACACGGAGAGGATTCTGTTGAAGCAGGAACAAATGCTGGTTGTGACTGGGTAGAAGCAAATTTAGATAAGTTTGTAGGTACACAAGAGGAAATAGAACCTAGCAAAATTATTTTAGGAATTCCTTTCTATACTAGAGTATGGGAAATAACTGATGACAGTCTTATGAAAACAGCGGTTGATATTAAGGATTTAGACGAAATTATTCCAGAAGATGCTTCAAAGACTTGGGACGATGAATTAAAACAATATGTAGTAGAATATACAAAAGATGAAGTACTTCATAAGGTATGGTTAGAAGATGAAAAGTCAATTAGTGCTAAATTGGATTTAGTGTCAGAATATGAACTTGCTGGTGCAGGATATTGGGCAAAAGATAGAGAGCCTAATAGTATTTGGAATGTGATTTCAGAAAAATTAGGAATTGAGTAATAAATGAAAAGATTACCTCATATAATTATTATGTGAGGTGATTTTTTTGGCAATTGGGTATGTTAAGGAATTGGATGAGCCTATTTCCTTGTTGGACAAGATAAGATATCATTTTTTTAATGAAATTGAAGTAGAAAAATTTGAAGATAACTATATTTTTAGAATTCCTATTTGTGAAAAAAATATAGCAAAAAAATTTCATGTAATTATGGAAAAATTATTTTCTCAAATGCAGAAACATAAAATTAGTACGGTTATTTTTTCTGATAAACTCTCAAGTGAAAGTGATACCGGAATTGTGTTTAGAGATGAATTTTATCGAGAAAAATTGGGACAAGTAGATCAAAAGAAAAAATTAATGGAATATATGCCTTTTCAAATCTTAGAATATATTTTAAAAATTCAACAAAGAGATATTAGGCAAGAGGATGTTTATTTTTTGATTAAAAAGGATAATAGAAAAGATTTTAGCTTTTTGGATGATTTTATTCAATCCTGTAAAACAGTAAATATTATTACTAATGATATTAGTCGATTTCAAAAAATTCAGCAAGATTTATATGAACAAGAGGATATTTTGATTGGTGTATCTAACAATAGAAGCAAATCATTACGAAAGGCAAGGTATGTTTTTAATGTTAATATGGATAACAAAGATTTGGAGAAGCTAAGAATACATAGAGATGCTATTATCATTCACATGCAAAAGGATGGAAAGTATGAGGAAAATTGTTTTCAAGGGATAAATGTTAATCAATTATTATTAACACTTCCTGATGAATATGTGGAAAAGATGGATAGAATAAATGCCTTAGATGTAGATAAATTTAATTTGGAAAAATTTTATGAAGCGATGTTATTAGAAAAGCTAGAAAAAGAGAAAAATAAGTCTTTGGTACAAGCAGAGAGTTATATTAAAAAAGACTATTTTTATTTGGCAAGTGAAATTATTGAAAAAGATGAAATTGAAATTCGTAGTTTAGTTGGTAGTAACGGAATTATTTCGAAAGATGAAATTATTGATGTTGGAAAAAGATTATATGAAAATGACAAAAAATTATATGAAAAGGCAAAATGTTTAAATTAATAAAGAAAAGATGAGGTTTCGTAAAAAAATTCGAGAAAGTTCGACAAAATATGCTAATATTTCCTTATGAAAATGAGGAGGTATGAAGTATATGAATTCTTTAAAACAAATGAGATATAAAGATGAGGATCCTAAAAATACAGTAAAGAAATTAAAAGAAATTTTAAAAAGTAATGGAATAGAAGTAGAGGAACATTGGATTAAAAGAAGTAGTGTTGGGACATATTCTTTACGATTATGTATTAAGGGTACAGACATTGGACAGAATGGAAAAGGAATGACTAAAGAGTTTGCAGCTGCAAGTGCGTATGCAGAATTTTTTGAACGATATCAAAATGGAATTTTAGTATTTCGTCCAGAAAAGCCAACAGAAGATTTGCCATTTACTTATGCATCAGATGAAAAAAATATATCTATTGAAGAATTATCGAAAGAGGAAAACTGCCTCTTGGATAGAATTATTATGGATAATGCGCAAACTAATTTAAAAGGAAAAGAAAGAGAAAAATTTTTAAAAGAATTGTTGGGAGAAGATTCTGATGTAATAACACTTCCATATTATAATGTAAAAACTAAAAAATTGATAAATGTACCGCATATTTTGTCATGTCATATTTATTGTACAAATGGAATGTGTGCTGGAAATACTCCAGAAGAAGCAATGATAGAGGGCATTTCTGAAATTTTTGAAAGATTTGTATCAACAAGAATTTTTTATGATAAACCAAGTCTACCTGAAATTCCTAAATTATATCTAAAAAATTTTCCAAGAGTAGATGAAATGCTTGAAAAATTACAAGGAAATAAAAATTTTATTTGCAAATTATTAGATTGTTCTTTTGGAGGAAAATACCCAGTAGCAGGTTTGATGATTATTGAAAAAAATACTGGTAGATTTGGCTTTAAATTGGGAGCCCACCCTGACTATGGAATTGCAATGGAGAGGTGTTTTACAGAAGCGGCACAGGGAATGGATATTTATGAATATGCAAAAGTATGTATGTTTGACTTCCATGATGAGAACATAGAAAAGGATGAGAATGTAAGAGAATTTTTATTCTCTAATGTAGCTACTCTTCCATATCAATTGCTAGCGGAAGAGAAAACATACTCTTTTACTAAAATGCCAGACGTGTCTAATTTAAATAATAAACAAATTTTGAAAAAAATAGTTGCTAACATATTGAAAGATGGTTACGATATACTAATAAGAAATGTGTCTGTTATGGGATTTCCAAGCTTCCGTATTATTATACCGGGGATGACAGAATATGTACATGCTTCTATGGCGGGTAAATTTAATATGTTTGAAGAATTGGAATATTTGTTAAAGGATCTTCATAGAATTCATTTAAAGAATGTGAAGCATCTTATTGAATTGATAGAAGGACAAATAGAAGAAGTTGGTTACAATGCACTTTATACATTTATGAATATAAAGGATACGTCAAAAATGCCATGTGAAAATATTGGAATGGGATTAAAATATTTTTTAGCAATGTGTTACATGATGGATGGACAATATGCAAAAGCAGAAGAAATATTAGAAAATATTATTTTTGTTTCCGAAAATTTAGCACTTCATCCAGAGGAAAAAGCTTTACGAAAGGCAGTATATTATTATGCTTCTGCAATGAATCGTATGCAAAACCACGAAAGGGCAATGTATTATATTCATCTATTATTTGATAAAGAAATAGCTGATAAAATAAATTTTATTTTTGAAGAGAGAGAAAATATTTTAATGAATCAATATTCTATTACACAGGATGATTATGTAGAAAATGATGACTCGTATTATTTACCATTTATGAAGAGATTAAGAGAGATGCAGAAAAAAAACATAATACAACAGGAAAAAAATAGAAAAATATTCGAGTAAAAACATCTTGACAAAATGCGAAAATTAGTTTAATATATATCAAGTTTCTAGAAATAGATACGGATGATTCACTTTACAAAAGGAGGGATGACAAAATGGGTACTGAAAAAGAGGTATTATTAACGCAAGAAGGCTATAATAATATTGAAAAGGAACTTGAATATTTGTCAACTGAAAAGAGAGCTGAAATTGCAGAAAGAATAAAAATAGCTTTAGGTTTTGGTGATTTATCAGAAAATTCTGAATATGATGAAGCTAAAAATGCACAAGCAGCAAATGAAGCTAAAATAGCAGAATTAGAAAATAAATTGCGTTATGCTAAGATAATAGATGAAACAGAAATTGATACAAAAACAGTGCAAGTAGGAAATATTGTAAAAGTATTGGACTTAGAATTTAATGAAGAAGAATCTTATACAATAGTGGGTTCTACTGAAGTTGATTTATCACAAAATAAAATTTCAAATGAATCTCCAATTGGAGCAGCTTTAATGGGTGCGAAAAAGGGTCAAATAGTAGAGGTTCAAGCACCAGCAGGAATTATTAAATATAAAATTGTATCAATTACAAAATAATAATTTATTAAAAATGATATAAATTATAAGCAAACAAAGGTCCCAGTGATTTCTCACAGGGACCTTTGTTTCGTTACGGCTCAGTTGGTATAGAATTTCAAAGTGGATATTGCTCCTCCTCTCCGAATAATATTTGCTCTTCTATGAATACTGAATTTTCACGGAAGTACTTAACTCGATCCTCGATCTTATAGATCTGGCTGGGAGTAAATACTTTCTGTGTGGTCTTGGGATGCTCTGTCTCCAAACCGATGAAACAGATCAGGAAAAACCAAGCCCAACCAAGAGCAATTACTAGTATTTCGGATACTACCTCGAAAGCAGATGGGAACCGCTTTTTGAGCTCGTTCATTGTTTCGAACTCCTTTCAAAATATTACCAAAGAATCTTTGGTTTAAAGTATATTATACCACATTTTTAGGTTTTTATCAATCTATGGCAAGTTTTACAATATGAACCTGTATAATTTAAATACTTTCTAAAGCTAGTCTAATCATATTGTTCAATGATTTTTCCCTTTCTTCGGAAGTACTTTCTTGTTTAGTATAATAAGAATCTACTACTGTTAAAAGGCAAGCAGCTTTTTTATGGAAATAATTTGCCATATAAAATAGTGCAAATGCTTCCATTTCACAAGCAATAATATTTAAATCTTTTGGAAAGCGATTAATAAAGCTAGGTATATCTGCTAAATATCCATCAAATGCTTCGTTGCAAAAAGTATTACCTCTAGTATATGGAATATTTATTTTTTTGGCTATATCTTCAAGAGTGTCATTTAATGAAAAATCTCCTTCAGCAATATGAGATTCTTTTTCTGTCCATGAATATGCAAAATTAGATTCTGTATAACTTTTATTAACAATAATAGTATCAAATAATTTTAGGTCAGGGGTATAAGAACCACAAGAACCAATACGTATAATTTTTTCAACATCATAAAATTTGAATAACTCGTATGAATATATTCCCATACTAGGCATTCCCATACCTGATGAAAATACGGTTACTTTTTTTCCATGATATGTTCCAGTATATGCTAGCATGTTACGAACAGTATTTACTAGTTTAGCATTTTCTAAAAAATTTTCAGCGATGTATTTTGCACGTAGTGGGTCTCCAGGCATTAAAACTGTTTTTTCAATATCTTCTTTTTTGGCATTACAGTGTATAGACATAACTTTCCTCCTTTATTTTTAATATGGCACATTATATCGAACTTAATTTAAAAAAGCAACTGGATTTTTTTTTCAAACTATTGACTTTTTTAAGGAAGGGTATATAATATTTAGCAGTCAGTAATGATGATTGCTAACATATAATAAATATGCATTTTTAGCATATATATATGGTAGTTATTTAAGGAGGTAATGTAACATGTTAAAACCATTAGCAGACAGAGTTGTTATTAAAATGCTAGAAAGTGAAGAAACAACTAAAAGTGGAATTATCTTGGCAGGAAATGCGCAAGAAAAACCACAAATTGCAGAGGTGCTAGAAGTAGGACCAGGTAAATTAGTAGATGGAAAAGAAGAAAAGATGCTTATTAAAAAGGGAGATAAAGTTGTTGTTAATAAGTATGCAGGAACAGAAATCAAATATGAAGGTCAAAACTTAATTATAGTAAAACAAGATGATATTCTTGCAATAGCAGATTAAAAGTAATGATAGAAATTAAAAAATTTGAGGAGGATATATATTATGGCAAAGGAAATAAAATTTGGTGAGGAAGCTAGAAAAAGCTTATTAAATGGTGTTAATAAATTAGCAGATACAGTAAGAGTTACAATGGGACCAAAAGGAAGAAATGTTGTATTAGACAAAAAGTTCGGTGCACCACTTATTACAAATGATGGTGTTACAATCGCAAAAGAAATTGAATTAGATGATCCTTTTGAAAATATGGGAGCTCAAATTGTAAAGGAAGTTTCTATTAAAACAAATGATGTAGCAGGAGATGGTACAACAACAGCTATGGTGCTTGCTCAAAGCATGATAAAAGAAGGTGTAAAAATGGTTGCTGCTGGAAGTGATCCAATGGCAATTAAAAGAGGAATGGATAGAGCAGTTTCAGTAGCAGTAGAAGCACTAAAAAAGATTAGTTCACCTGTTAATGGAAAAGAAGATATTGCAAGAGTTGCTAGTATTTCAGCTGACAATACCGAAGTTGGAGAATTAATTTCAGAAGCAATGGAAAAAGTTTCAAAAGATGGTGTTATCACAATTGAAGAGTCAAAAACATCTCATACAGAGTTAAGTGTTGTAGAAGGAATGCAATTTGATAGAGGATATGTTTCTCCATATATGGTTACAGATACGGAAAAAATGGAAGCTGTATTAGATAATCCATATATTTTAATTACAGATAAGAAGGTAGGAAATATTCAAGAAATTTTACCTATTCTAGAAGAATTAATGAAACAGTCTGGAAAATTAGTAATTATTTGTGATGATTTAGAGGGAGAAGCTTTATCAACATTGATTTTGAATAAACTAAGAGGAGTTTTAAATGTTGTAGCAGTTAAAGCTCCAGGTTATGGTGATAAGAGAAAGAATATGTTACAAGATATTGCTATTTTGACAGGTGGAGAAGTTATTTCTTCAGACTTAGGAATGGAACTAAAAGACACAACACTTGAACAACTAGGAAGAGCAAGACAAATAAAAATACAAAAAGAAAATACAATTATTGTTGATGGAATGGGCGATAAAGAACAAATTAAAGCAAGAGTAAATCAAATTAAGGCACAATTGAAAGAAGAACATAGTGAATTTGAAAAAGAAACTTTACAAGAAAGATTAGCAAAAATTGCTGGTGGAGTTGCTGTTATTGGTGTTGGAGCTGCAACAGAAGTAGAAATGAAGGATAGAAAATTAAGAATAGAAGATGCTTTAGCTGCTACAAAAGCCGCAGTAGAAGAAGGTATTGTAGCTGGTGGTGGTACAGCTTATGTTAATATTATACCAGCAGTAGAAAAAGTGGTTTTAACATTGCATGATGATGAAAAAATTGGTGGAAAGATTATATTAAAGTCATTAGAAGAACCAGTAAGACAAATTGCAATTAATGCCGGATTAGAACCAGCTGTTATCCTAGAAAAGGTAAAGGCGAGCCCAGTAGGAGTAGGATTTAATGCAGCAGCATTAGAATATGTTGATATGAAAAAATCAGGAATTGTAGATCCTACAAAAGTATCTCGTAGTGCTATTCAAAATGCAGAATCTATTGCATCTATGATATTAACAACGGAAAGCCTAGTAACAGAAAAGAAAGAACCAGAATGTTGCAATCACTCTCATGACGAGGGTGCTGATATGAACGGAATGTATTAATATAAATAGATAAAAAATAAAAGTATGATGAATCATTCATTGTACTTTTATTTTTTATGTATGATTGATAAAGAGTATAAACTAAATTTTCCTTAATCTATTGCTGGAGTTTACTTTAAAAGTTACTAGATATATGGGATGAAGATTTTAAAAAAGATTATGATTACGATAAGAAGCAATATTTTGACAGTGAGAGATGTTTAAAGGCAAGATTAAGGGAACGAGTTGATGATCATTTAAGATTTCTAAAAGATTTTAGGATTGATTTTACAAATAACTTAGCAGAAAGAGGATTAAGGAAAGTAAAGACAAAATTAAAAATTGCGGGAGGATTTAGAAAACTAGAATTTTCTAGATATTATTGTGATGCAATAAGTATAATAGATACATGTAAGAAACAAAATATGAATATTGGAGAAACAATAAAAAACATATTTACTGGAAAGAAAAAAATATTTGCATTTTAAAAAAATAACGAGCCTTCCTATTTCAAGGAAAGCCCGTTATTTTTTATCTATAACTATTATCTAGTAACCTTTAAAAGATGGAAATTAATTTTAATCTTGACAATAAAAAAGTTTATTATTATATTATATATAATAAAATTATGAGAAAAACCAAAGAAAAGGAGAATGAAAAGATATGAAACATGAAGACGTTGAGACTGTAAAGAGTCATAATTTAGTAAATAACAAAAGAGGAATAACCTTAATAGCATTAGTAGTAACAATAGTAGTGTTAATCATATTGGCACTAATAAGCATTAATGCAGTGTTTGGAGAGAATGGACTGATAACAAGTGCACGAAGAGCAGAAGTAGAGCATACCCATGGGACAGTATGGGAATATATGGAGATGGAATATTCGAATTACTGGGCAGGAAAAGTAGCAGGAGAGGGAAAAAATTTAATAGAATATTTACAAAAAAGCTACATAATAGGAGAGAATATAGGAGAAGATAAATATATAATAAATGTAGAGAAACTAGTAGGAAGAAGAATGGCATTAGGAAATGGAACGGATGATGATATATATAAATTAGAAAGAATATCACTAGAAAGTTCAAGTACAATGGATACAGAAGAATATCAAGTGAAATATTATGGACCAAGTGGAGATAGAGTATTAGGAATACTGGGAGATAATAAAAAGGCAGAGAAGAAATATAGTATTTCTCGGAACAGAATCAGAAGAATTAACAAATTGGAAATTGAATGTTAAATTTGATAGTGAAGAAGTGAATGTACAAGAAGAGGGATTTTATGAAGATACAGAAGTAACATTATATAAGATAGCAGATATAAAAGAAACAGGAGAGCCATATTATAACGATAGTCCTTTTGAAAATTCTGGAATTAATCTTAATGAATTGAGTTTCCCTGTAGATATATCAGAATATGGATTATGGTATGTTGCGTATGCTAGTTCACGCGGAATTGTAGCTAAAGGGATTAGCCAGCTTGATAGTGATTGTAAGTGTAGTTTTGAAAATTTAGAATCAGGTGTATATATGTTAGTTCATAGTACTGGGGGAGATCAAAGAGAAAATGGAAAAACTTTAACATTTCAACCATATATTTTCAATAATTTAAAGTATGATGAAAGAGGGAATGTAGTTGGCACGTATAGCGAATTGAATCTTACAGTTTACCTAGATGTTACCTTCCCAAATCCTGATTATGACATAACTAAAAAGATAGTTTCGGAACCAAAGAATGGAAAGACTTATCAGGTAGGAGAAAAAATAAAATATGAAATAACTGTAACAAATAAAGGAAACTGCCGTTTAGATTCAATTACAATAATAGACAAAATAACATCAGGATATGAGGGAAAGAGTGTAGAAGAAAAAACTTTTTATCTTGTGGACTTGGAAAAAGGAGAGACGGAGACTATAGAATATGAATATGAAGTGAAACCAAAAGATGGAGGTTATCCTATAAAAAATGCATTAACAGCAGTAACGACAAAGCCACCAACACCACCAAAGGGAGAAAAACTACCAGAAGTAGAATTGCCAGAAGTAGAAGAAGTTAAAGGTTCAATAGAGGTATGTAAGGTAATTGTAGATAATAATTTTGAACAGGTAACAGTGTCAGATGCAACTATATATGTAGCACTTTTTGCAGATGAAAATGGTGAACAAAGAATAAGTGATGTTAAATCAATAAAGTTTGAAAATACATCTGACGAACAAAGGGTGAAATTTACAGATTTAAAAGTTGATACAGAATATTATGTATTTGAAGTGGATCAAGAAGGAAATACGATAGATAGTATGAATATAGATGGAAAATACTATAAAATTAATCAGAATGGAATAGAAACTTATCTAGATGAGACCAATAATGAGAAAATTGCAGTACTAGTAAATGAAGAAGTT
The DNA here is from genome assembly GCA_947631745.1 of uncultured Clostridia bacterium. Classification (GTDB taxonomy): domain Bacteria; phylum Bacillota; class Clostridia; order TANB77; family CAG-508; genus CALXVA01. The sequence continues at coordinate 14,626 of CANRMM010000014.1, read as the reverse complement.
GTAACGTATGGGTCAATTACAGTGACGAAGAATCTTAAAGACCTTTCTGACGGGAAGGTAGTGGCAGAAGATGAGACATTTTATGTAAGATTATTTTTGGACGAAAAACGTACTATGCCTGCAAGTGAAGTCGAACCTATGAGATTTGTGAATACGGCTTCATTGACGATTACGTTTGATGAGGTAGAAATAGGACAGAAATATTATGTGTCAGAAACTGATGAGTTAGGAATTCCTATTGATAACGGTGTAACGGACAGTGGTGGGATTTTCGGGGCGATTTTCAGTAATGGAAATTTGGTGGAAATTACTAAGGAATCCCCTCATGGTTCTATAGAGTTTGAGAATGTGTTTTCTGAGAGGCCGCCTGAGTATTAATGGGTTATATATAATAAAATTATGAGAAAAACCAAAGGAAAGAGGAATGAAAAGATATGAAACATGAAAACGTTGAGACTGTGAAGAGTCATAATTTAGTAAATAACAAAAGAGGAATAACCTTAATAGCATTAGTAGTAACGATAATAGTGTTAATTATATTGGCACTAATAAGCATTAATGCAGTATTTGGAGAGAATGGACTGATAACAAGTGCGCGAAGAGCAGAAGTAGAGCATACCCATGGGACAGTATGGGAATATATGGAGATGGAATATTCTAATTACTGGATAGGAAAAGTATCAGGAGAAAGTAATGGGCTAATAGAATATTTACAAAAGAGCCATATAATAGGAAATGAAGTAGAAAGCGGAAAATATATAATAAATGTAGAGAAGCTAGTAGGAAGAAAAATGGCATTAGGGAATGGAAAGGACAATGATATATATAAACTAGAAAGAGTGAGTGAGGAAAATACAGGGAATATAACGAAAGTAGCAACAGTAAAGGAAAGTGTTAAGCTGGCAAAGGTAGTGGAAAACAAGGAAGACGAAAAATATCAAGTGAAATACTATGGACCAGAAGGAGATAACATACGTAAGGATAGAATACTAGGAGTATTAGGAGATGATATTAGTAGTAGTATAGAAGAAAGTAATAATCCAAACTTTACAATTCAAAAGAAGAGAGTAGGGAATCCACCAAATGGAGAATACTATAGAGTAGGAGAACCAATATATTATGAAATAAAGGCAACAAATTTAGGAACTGAAACAATGAAAACAATAAAGATAACGGATGTATTAGTAGCTGGAAGTGGAACATATATACCACAGGCAGATGGAAAAGGAGAGTTAGTATTAGGAGAAGATAATAGTGATAATGTGCATGCAGGAGATGGATATTGGGTAATAGATAGCTTGGAAAGTAATCAAAGTGAAACAATAAGATATAGTTATACAGTACAAGAAGGAGATGTAGGAGAGCCAATCAAAAATACAATAATGGCATTAACAGGAAAGCCAAAACCATTAATACCACCAAAAGGAGAAAAGGAACCAGAGATAGAGCCGGATATAGAAGAAGAAGTACCAACAGTACCAGAAGGAGCCCATTTAACGATAACAAAAGAGGTAATAGATAAGAAAAATAGTTATAGAGCAGGAGAAAAAATAAAATATAGAATAACATTAAAAAATGATGGAGAAGTAAGAATAGATAGCTTTGAAATACAAGACATATTAACGTCAAAGGGTCATGAAGAAGGAATAGAATTGGGAACGTTTACAGAATTTACAGAGCCAGCGGGACAAACATATTTAGATCCAGGAGAAACAGGATATATTGATTATGAATATACAGTTACAGCAAAAGACTTAGGAGGACCAATAAAGAATAAAGCAACAATAGTAAGTACAGAGCCACCAGTACCAAAGCCACCAAAGGGAGAGAAGGAGCCAGAAGTAGAAATACCTCAAGATGGAGATACAGTAGGTATAGATGTAGTAAAAGAAGTTGTATCAGAAACACCGCCAATACGAGATGGATATGCTACTCCAGGATATATAAAAGGGGATGAAATTAAATATAAAATAACAGTAACCAATACAGGAACAATAGCATTAGAAAATATAAGTATTGTTGATATTATTACGACTATTTATAATGAAGAAAGATTTCCTACACTAGAAGATAATAAAATAGATAGACTGGAACCGGGAGAATCTAGAGTCATAACTTATTCATATATAGTAGGAAGCGAAGATATGGGATATGATATATATGGAGATCCGGTAGAAGCTGAATTAACTAATACTGTGAAAGTAACAGGACAACCAACAGAACCGGGATATCCAGAGGTAGAAGATACTGATGAAAAGAAGGTTCCACTTGCTCAGAGTGGTCGTCGTCTGTATAGTAAGAATGATGCACCTCTTTATCCATGGCTGTGTCCTGTTTATGCAGATAATGTGCTTCGTCTAGAGATGGGAGACATATCTGATATTAGATACGATGGGGAAAATTTAGTAGATGTATATAAAGTAGCGGATTTTAATATGGAAGATAATACATGTTCTTTTACAGAAAAATTTTTAGAAGTAAGAGAGGTTTTACAAAAATATAATTTAACTGAAGCTGATTTGGATATGGATAAAATATCATATTCTAATGTGTTGAGGGCCAAATGTTATGATATTATATCGAGTAATGGTATTGGACCAGACTTTGGACTTAATGAGGTAACAACGGTGGGTCAACTGGACGATGAAGGAGCCCTTTATCTTATAAAGATTAATTCTTGGTCATGTTCAGAAGGGGAAGGAACTATGCGTGTAAGTTTTTTCAGTACTCCTTTTGAGGCTTATGAAGAAGTATGGAAAGGCATGGGATTACGTTGGGATGGCGGTTTCAATATGTATTCAGTTCAGATTGTCTTTCAAGACGACGAAGGTAACTGGGGGCTTTCTGGAGTAAAATTTAGGTTGCGTGATAGTCATGGAAATCTTTATACAGAGGCAAATTGCGTGTATGATTATAATTTATGGGGGCTTAATTGGAGTGGTGAATATGTGTTAGAAATAACCGAAGTACCGGAAGGTTATGCTATTCCAGAGAACAATAAGATTTCTTTTGAAATACCACAAATTAATGGAAGGACAGAACAAGTGGTGGTAACAATTCCAAGAAAAACTAATTAGCTTGAGATGGTATGTTGTGAAGAGAAAGGGTATATTGTTAATGTGCAGATTACTTTATTAGATGAAGCCAATAATGAAATGTAAAACAAATAACGAAGGTCAATCGAAAGGTTGGCTTTTGTTACAAAAAAAGTAAAATTTTATAATTTTAAAGGAGTATAAACTAATGAGAGAGCATGAGATGCAGACTAATGTGGAAAAAGAGAGAACCATATTTAGTGAAAAAGAAAAACGGAATAACCTTAATAGCACTAGTAGTAACAATAGTAATATTAATTATACTAGCAACGATAAGTATTAATGCAATAATAGGAGACAATGGACTAATAACGAATGCAAAAAGGGCAGAAACGGAATATACACATGCAAAAGTATGGGAAGCAATGGAAATGGAGTATTCAAGTTATTGGGCAGATAAAGCAGCTAAGAAGGGACTAGTTTCGTAGGTTATTTACATGGCAAAGAAATTATACCGGAGGAGCAAACCAATGGTGGATATAAAATTGATACAGAGAAATTGCTAGGAAGTAGAGTCGCACTAGGAAACGGAGAAGGAGAAGAAGATGTATATAAGCTAGTAGAAGTAGGAACAAATGAAGAAAAGAAATATCAAGTGATGTACTATGGAAAAGATGCAAGTGAAAATAGAGAACTAGGAATACTAGGAGATGCTAATACTACTAATAATAGTAATAATAAAGAAGATAAAGAAGAAAAGTTTAGTATTTCTCGGAACAGAATCAGAAGAATTAACAAACTGGAACTTAAATATTAACTTTGATACTAAGGGAGTAGATGTTACTAGTGGCGAAGATGACCCGCCGGTGTACTTATATAAAATAGCAGACATAACAGGAATAACAGATACAGGAGAGCCTATATATAATAATGCTGTTGCTTCGTTTACTGATCTTAACATTTATCAAGTGCATTTTCCTGTTGATGATAGTGAGATTGCTAATAAGTTTATAACCTGGTGCACGCAATATGGGATTAGCCCGGGGAGAGAGTTTAAAGTGGATTTTGAGAACTTGTCGTGCTTTGAAGACTTGACTCCGGGGGTATATGTGTTGAGCGAGACAGGAGGTCCATATGGTGGCGAAGAATTTGATGACGTTCGAGGCGATTGTGCATCTGGACCAGTTATTTTTAGTAATTTGAAATATGATGAAAATGGAAAAGTTACAGGCTCATATAGTGAATTGAACCTTACTGTCTATATGAACATAATATTTGATTATGAAATAGGAAAGATAAGAGAAGACTCGGAGCCAGAGAATGGAAGGTATTATCAAGTAGGGAAAGAAATTGGTTTTTGTGTTAATGTATGGTCTTCTGGGACTTGGCTTGCTGGTTATCGAGATACAAGGGCATGCAGGCTCATGTTAAAAGTAAAATCAGGCTCTACGGGCAATGAATGGACTGACCTAGGTGATCATCCTTACTGGTGTGCTGATGTATGGAATAGTTCTATACCTGTATCTTTTAGTTATGTTGTGCAACCTGAAGATGTGGGGTATCCGATAGAAATTGAAGCGACACGGTTGGATTGTTCCTCAACAGGTACCGCCAAAGGAAAGGTCACAAAGAATTAAAATCCCAGAGATAGAACCAATTAAAGGTTCAATTAATATAGAAGTAAGTATGATTGATGAAGATGGTAATGATGTGGAAATATCAGATGCAACTATATATGTAGCACTTTTTGCAGACGAAGGTGGAACACAAAAAATAAGTGATATTAAATCAATAAAGTTTACAAATACATCGGAACCACAAAGTGTAAAGTTTACAGATTTAAAAGTTGACACTACATATTATGCATTCGAAGTAGATGAGAATGGAAATATAATAAATGAAATAAACATAGAGGACAAGAAATTTTCCGTTAGCATAAATGGAATTGAAATTCATCTGAATAAGCTGGGATTGACTGATGGGGGATATGAACCATGGGAAGTGTTTACTAATATATATTATAGTGAAAATGAATAAAGTATATATATCATTCAATAAATTTTATTTTGAGTAATTAAATTTGAATTAAGAAAAAACTGATGGTTTATAATTAAAAAACTATCAGTTTTTTAATTTAAGCAAAGCAAAACTAAAAAATTTGATGACGTTGCTTTTATGCAATTGTATTGACATAAAAATTAGATATTGCTATACTAGAAACGTTAGTAAAATAGAAATTATAGCAGAATTGGAGATTGAAAATGAAAAAAAAGAGAGTAGCATTTTGCACATTAGGTTGTAAAGTGAATCAATATGAAACAAATGCAATGATGCAGAAATTTATTGAAGAAGGATATATAGTCGTGGATTTTGAAGAGAATGCGGATGTATATGTTGTCAATACTTGTACTGTAACGAATATGGCAGATAAAAAATCTAGACAGATGCTTCGTAGAGTAAAGGAAATTAGTCCAGATAGCATTTTAGTAGCTGTAGGATGTTATGCTCAGGTTGCAAGGGAAGATTTAGAAAAAATTCCTGAAATTGATTTAATATTGGGAACAAATGATAAAAAAGATATTTTAAAATATATTGAAGAAATGAAAGGAGAAGTTAAATATAAAAGTGAAAATGATGTTTCTAAAAAAGATATGCCTAATGAATTAATAAATATTAAAAAATCAGTAGTAACAGATGTTATTCATAATGCTGAATTTGCTGATTATGGAACTGTAACATATACAGAGAAAACGAGGGCTGTTATTAAAGTGCAAGATGGTTGTGATCGTTATTGTTCATATTGTATTATTCCTTATGCTAGAGGAAGAGTAAGGAGTAGAAGTCCAGAAAATATTATTACAGAAATATCGGAAATAGCTAAAAATGGGATAAAAGAGGTGGTTATTACTGGAATACATATTGCGTCTTATGGAAAAGATCTTAAAGAATATAGACTGATTGATTTATTAGAAGATGTTCAGAAGATAGAAGGAATTGAAAGAATTCGTTTAGGTTCTTTAGAACCAACACTAATTACAGAGGAATTTGTGAGAAGACTTTCAAAATTGAGCAAGATTTGTGATCATTTTCATTTATCACTTCAGAGTGGATGTGATGAAACTTTGAAAAGAATGAATAGAAGATATACGACGAAGGAATTTGAAGAGGGAGTTAATTTACTTCGAAGCGTGTATCCTAATGTAGCACTCACGACAGATATTATTGTTGGATTTCCAGGAGAAACAGAGGGAGAATTTCAAAAAACATATGATTTCTTGAATAAGATTGCATTTTATAAAATGCACATATTTAAATATTCGCCAAGAAAAGGAACAAAGGCAGAGACCATGCCAAATCAAATTGATGGAAATGTAAAAGATGAGAGAAGCAGAAAATTGATTGAATTATCTGATAAAAATGAAATTATTTATAACAAAAGTTATATTGGAAAAGAATTGGAAGTTCTTTTAGAAAATGAACATATTGAAAATGAAAAAAGATATGTAAAAGGACATACAACTAATTATATTGTAGTGAAAGTAGAATTACCAGAAGAGGACAATGTTGAGGAATATGAAAATACAATTAGAAGTGTGAAAATAAAAAATACGGATGGAATAGAGTTAAAAGGAAAACTAGCAAATAAGTAATAAAATGGAAATTAATTTTAATCTTGACAATAAAAAAGTTTAGTAATATATTATATACAATAAAAGTATGAGAAGAACTAAAGAAGAGGAGGAAAAAGTAATGGTAAAAGCTGAAAACGTTGAAACTGTAGAGAGAGAGAGAGAGAGAGAGAGAGAGAGAGAGCTACACTTTAGTAAAAAAGCAAGAGGAATAACTTTAATAGCACTAGTAGTAACAATAGTAGTATTAATCATTTTAGCAGTAATAAGCATTAATGCAGTATTTGGAGAGAATGGACTGATAACGAGTGCGCGAAGAGCAGAAGTAGAGCATACCCATGGGACAGTATGGGAATATATGGAGATGGAATATTCTAATTACTGGATAGGAAAAGTATCAGGAGAAAGTAATGGGCTAATAGAATATTTACAAAAGAGCCATATAATAGGAAATGAAATAGAAAGCGGAAAATATATAATAAATGTAGAGAAACTAGTAGGAAGAAAAATGGCATTAGGAAATGGAACGGATAATGATATATATAAACTAGAAAGAGTGAGTGAGAAAAATACAGGGAATATAACGAAAGTAGCAACAGTAAAGGAAAGTGTTAAGCTGGCAAAGGTAGTGGAAAGCAAGGAAGATGAAAAATATCAAGTGACATACTATGGACCAGAAGGAGATAAGATACGTAAAGATAGAATACTAGGAGTATTAGGAGATGATATTAGTAGTAGCATAGAAGAAAGTAATAATCCAAATTTCACGATTCAAAAAACGAGAGTAGGAGAACCAGCTAATGGAGAATACTATAGAGTAGGGGAAGAAATACATTATGAAATAAAGGCAACAAATATAGGAACTGAAACAATGAAAACAATAAAGATAACAGACGTATTAGTAGCAGGAAGTGGAACATATATACCACAAGCAGATGGAAAAGGAGAGTTAGTATTAGAAGAAGATAATAGTGATAATGTGCATGCAGAAGATGGATATTGGGTAATAGATAGTTTAGAAAGTAATCAAAGTGAAACAATAAGATATAGTTATACAGTACAAGAAGGAGATGTAGGAGAGCCAATCAAAAATACAATAATGGCATTAACAGGAAAGCCAAAACCATTAATACCACCCAAAGGAGAGAAAGAACCTGAGATAGAGCCGGATATAGAAGAAGAGGTACCAACAGTACCAGAGGGAGCACATTTAACGATAACAAAAGAGGTAATAGATAAGAAAAATACTTATAGTGCAGGGGAAAAAATAAAGTATAGAATAACATTAAAAAATGATGGAGAAGTAAGAATAGATAGTTTTGAGATACAAGACATATTAACATCAAAAGGTCATGAAGAAGGAATAGAATTAGGAACGTTTACAGAATTTACAGAACCAGCAGGACAGACATATTTAGATCCAGGAGAAACAGGATATATTGATTATGAATATACAGTTACAGCCAAAGATTTAGGGGGTCCAATAAAGAATAAAGCAACAATAGTAGGTACGGAGCCACCAGTGCCAAAGCCACCAAAGGGAGAAAAGGAGCCAGAAGTAGAAATACCTCAAGATGAAGGTACAGTAGGTATAAATGTAGTGAAAGAGGTTATATCAGAAACGCCTCCTATACAACCTGGGTATAATACTCCAGGATATCTACCAGGAAATGAAATTAAATATAAAATAACAGTAACGAATACAGGAACAATAGCATTAGAAAATATAAGTATTGTTGATATTATTACAAATATCTATAATGAAGAAAGATTACTTACAATAGAAGATAATAAAATAGATAGACTAGAACCGGGAGAATCTAGAGTCATAACTTATTCATACATAGTAGGAAGCGAAGATATGGGATATGATATATATGGAGAACCGGTAGAAGCTGAATTAACTAATACTGTAAAAGTAACGGGACAGCCAACAGAGCCAGGATATCCAGAGGTAGAAGATTCGGATGAAAAGAAAGTTCCACTTGCAGAGATAGGTGCTGCTCTGGGTGATTCGAATGATTATTTCAAAACATGGAGAATTTTGGATGATATTAATAACAAGTTTTCTATAGATATTGAGGGTGAGCGTCCTAATCTTACCTATGATGGGGAATATTTAGTTAATGTGTATAAGATAGCGAATATTAATAGAGAAGATGATACTTGTTCTTTTACGGAAGAATTTACAGACCTAAGAAAAGTTCTTAAAAGATATAATTTGACAAATGAATCGGAATTAGATCTAAATAGATTATCAAGTTCTTGGGCATTAAAAAAAGAATGCTTAGAAATCATAGAAAGGAATGGCATTCAACCGGAATTTGGTCTTAATGAACAAATTAGGACAAAAGATATGAATAACGAGAAAGGAATTTATCTTATAGAAATAAAAGACAGTTCATGTGACTACGGTGAAGAAACTGGTGGGAATATTTTGCTTGCCGTGCCTAGGGACGATATCGATGGAGGATTGACTCTTAGATGGAAAGATTGTATGATTTGGAGTATAAGTTTATACTTTGATGATGGAGATTACAATTTCCTTGAAGGAGTATCATGGGAGTTGTATGACTATGCTGGAGGACTGTTATATAAGGCTACGAGTTCTTATTCGCCTAAAGATTGGTCGTATGATTGTAGGAAAGGTGTATATACTATAAAGTTTACTCAGGTACCGGAAGGATATGAAATTCCAGATAAGGTAGTAGTAGAAGTGGAAAATGAAAGTGTCCGTTTAAAGATAAAGGTTCCAAAAAAAAATTAGGATATACGTATAGATGAAAATATGAGAAAACTAAAGAAAGGGAGAATGATAGAACATGAAAACATTGAAACTGTGTGGAGAGATAATAAAAAAGAAAAACGGAATAACATTAATAGCATTGGTAGTAACGATAGTAGTCTTAATTATTCTAGCAGTGATAAGTATTAATGCGGTATTAGGAGAAAATGGACTGATAACAAATGCCCAAAAGGCAGAAAAGGAATATATACATGCAGAAGTATGGGAAACAATGCAAATGGAATATTCAAGTTATTGGGCAGATAAGGTAGCCAATAAAGAAACTAGTTTAGTAAGTTATTTGCAGGGCAAGAAAATTATAGCAGAAGAGCAAACCAATGGTGGATATAAAATTGATACAGAGAAATTATTAGGAAGTAAAGTAGCATTAGGAAATGGAGAAGGAGAAGAAGACGTATATAAGCTAGTAGAAGTAGGAACAAGCGAAGAGAAAAAATATCAAGTAATGTATTATGGAAAAGATGCAAGCGAAAACAGAGAATTAGGAACATTAGGAGATAGTACTACTAATAGTAATAATAAAGAAGAGGACGAGGAAAAGTATAGTATTTCTCGGAACAGAATCAGAAGAGTTAACAAACTGGAAATTAAATATTAAATTTGATACTAAAGGAGTGGATGTTGCTAGTAATGAAAAAGATCCGTCTGTGTACTTATATAAAATAGCAGACATAACAGGGATAACAGATACAGGAGAGCCAATCTATGGTAATAACGTTGTTGCGAGCGCTGGTATTGACCTTAATCAAGTGCACTTCCCTGTGGATGATTCTGAGTTTGCCTGGATGGCTATAGCTTGGTGTAAGGTACAAGACATTGATTTTAAGGAGGAGTTTAAAGTAGATTTTGATAACTTGTCATGTTTTGAAGATTTAACTCCAGGAGTATATGTGTTGAGCTCGACTGGAGGACCATATGGTGGAGAAAATTGGAGTGACGTTCAAGGCGATTATGCATCTGGGCCAGTTATTTTTAGTAATTTGGAGTACGATAAAAATGGAAAAATTACGGGTTCGTATAGTGAATTAGAACTTACCGTCTATATGGACATAATATTTGATTATGAAATAGGAAAGATAAGAGAAGGGTCGGTGCCGGAGAATGGAAAAAATTATCAAGTAGGAGAAGAAATTGGTTTTTCGGTTATGGTATGGTCCTCTGGAACTTGGCTTGTTGGTTATCCAGATGGAAGGGCATGTAGGTTCATGTTAAAAATAAAATCAGGTTCTACGGGCAATGAATGGAGTGAACTAGGTGATCTACCTTACTGGTGCGAAGCCGATTGGATAAGTTCGTCGACTGTGTGGTTCACTTATGTTGTGCAACCTGAGGATGTAGGATATCCGATAGAGATTGAAGCGACGCGGTTGGGATGTTCCTCAACAGGTACTGCCAAAGGAAAGGTCACAAAGAATTAAAATCCCGGAAATAGAACCAATTAAAGGTTCAATTAATATAGAAGTAAGTATGATTGATGAAGATGGTAATGATGTGGAAATATCAGATGCAACTATATATGTAGCACTTTTTGCAGACGAAGGTGGAACACAAAAAATAAGTGATATTAAATCAATAAAGTTTACAAATACATCGGAACCACAAAGTGTAAAGTTTACAGATTTAGAAGTTGACCCTACATATTATGTATTTGAAGTAGATGAAAGTGGAAACCCAATACATGAAATAAACGTAGACGGAAAAAAATTTTTAGTTACGAATTATGGGATTAAAATTGATTTAGAACCAACTAATAAGGAAGAATATGCTTATTTTACGAATTTATATAGTGTAAACTAATAAAGCATATATATGATTCGACTAATTTTACTTTTAGTAATTAAATTTGAATTAAGAAAAAACTGATGGTTTATAATAAAAAAACTATCAGTTTTTTTATACTTGAATAAAAGCATTTTTGGTGATTGACTTTTTTCTTGCTTTTTTTAGTTATTTGTAATATAATTTTGCGTGAATTTAGAAAAGAGGAGATATCAATGAAAGCAATTGAAATACGTAATAAATATTTAAATTTTTTTAAAGCACATGGACATCAAATTATTCCAAGTGCACCTTTAATACCAGAAAATGATCCATCTGTTTTATTTACAACAGCAGGAATGCAACCATTAGTACCATATTTGTTAGGAGAAAAACATCCGGAAGGAACAAGGATTACAGATTTTCAAAAATGTCTTCGTACTAATGATATTGATGAAGTAGGAGATAATCGCCATTTAACATATTTTGAAATGTTAGGTAATTGGTCTTTGGGAGATTATTTTAAAGAAGAAGCTATCGCTATGAGTTTTGAATTCTTGACGAAAGAATTAGGTATTCCTGTAGAAAAGCTATCTGTTACTTGTTTTGCAGGAGATGAGGATGCTCCAAGGGATAACTTAACAGCTGAATGTTGGAAAAAAGCAGGAATTCCAGAAGAAAGAATCTATTTCTATGGAAAAGATGATAATTGGTGGATAGCAGGTGAAGAAGGCCCTTGTGGACCTGATACAGAAATGTTCTATGATACAGGGAAAGAGCCTTGCGGACCAGACTGCCAACCTTCTTGTGATTGTGGTAAATATGTTGAAATATGGAATAATGTATTTATGGAATATTACAAATCAAAAAAAGATGGCTATACAAAATTAAAACAGCATAATGTCGATACAGGTCTGGGATTAGAAAGAATGACGATGTTATTACAAGGAAAGAAAACGCCTTTTGATACAGAGCTATTTGAACCTGTAATGAAAAGGCTAGAGGAACTTGCTAAAGTAGATAGCATTGAAAGCAGAAGAATTGTAGCAGAACATTTACGTGCTAGTATGATGGTAATTGCAGATGGAGGAAAACCATCTAATATAGATAGAGGATATGTCTTAAGAAAATTAATTCGTAGAATGGCAAGACATCTTAATAAATTGCAAATTGATTTATCTGAGTTATCAAATCTAATTGATTTGAATATTGATACATTAAAAGAAATGTATCCAGAATTAGTAAGTCACAGGGATGAAATTAAACAGGTTATTATAGAAGAAAAAGATAAATTTATGAAGACATTGGTAAATGGGGAAAAGGAATTTGCTAAAGCAATACAAAAAGCAAAGCAAGAGAATAAGAATGTAATAGATGGGCAGACTATTTTTAAATTATATGAAACTTATGGCTTCCCACCAGAAATAACAGCAGACTTGGCAGAAGAACAAGGATTCAAAATTGATACATCAGAATTTGAAACTTTATTTAAAGAACATCAAGAAAAATCAAGAATGGGTAGTGAACAAAAATTTAAGGGTGGTTTAGCTGAACAAAATGAAGTGACAACAGCATATCACACAGCTACACACTTACTAAATGCAGCTTTAAAAAAAGTTGTTGGTAAAGATGTCCACCAAAAGGGATCAAATATTACAGTTGAAAGAATGAGATTCGATTTTAGTTGCGATCATAAACTATCAGAAGAAGAAAAACAGCAAGTTGAAGATTTGGTAAATGAGTGGATTAGACAAGAAATACCTGTAACTGTACAAGAAATGAAAAAGGAAGATGCTATTAAATCAGGTGCTGAGTGTATGTTTATTGAGAAATACCCAGATATAGTTACGGTATATTCTATCGGTGATTTCTCAAAAGAATTATGTGGAGGACCTCATGTAAAGAATACAGGAGAGTTAGGAAAATTTAAAATTAAAAAAGAAGAAGCAAGTTCAGCAGGTGTTAGAAGAATTAAGGCTATATTAGAAAAATAGAAATTGGGGGAGAATTATGGAAGATTGTATATTTTGTAAAATTATTAATGGAGAAATTCCTTCAGAAAAAGTATATGAAGATGATGAAGTATTAGCTTTTAAGGATATACACCCAGCAGCTCCTATTCATATATTGGTGATTCCTAAAAAGCACATTGAAAATTTATTAGAAGTGACAGATGAGGATAATTATTTAATAGGAAAGATATATAAGACAATTAACGTAATTGCTGGAAACCTTGGAATTGAAAAAGATGGATTTCGTGTAATTGTAAATTGTGGAAAAGATGCAGGACAAGAAGTAATGCATTTACATTTTCATCTTTTAGCTGGTCGAAAAATGGGACCTAAAATTGTAAAATAGCCTATTTTACAATAATGTTAAGAAAAAAGTGGATTATTCTAGAAATATGTGTTATAATAGTTGTATAAGTTATTTTTAGTGCATAGGAGGAAAAAGATATGTTTGATAGTAAATATAGTAAAGTACTAACGATTGTGCTAATTGTTATTATTGTATTGGTTATAGGGTTATTAATTTATTTAGCAATAGATGCTTTTAAAGGATATACTATAGAAAAAGAAAGTGAAGAAGTCTTAGGACAATTTGAAAGTACATTTGTAAATACGGTGCAAGATGATAACATACAAACAAATGAGTTAATTTTGGATTCATCAAATACAATTTTAGATTCAAACTCTATTATAACAGAACCTATAATAGATGAAGATTACGGACAAGGTGGAGGTAGCGGAAACAGTGGAAGCAGTGGAGGAAGCTCGGGAGACAATAAAGTTACATATAAAGGATATGAAGTAATAGGAACAATTGAAATTCCTGCAACTGATATTAAATATCCAATTTTAAATCAAATTAGTATTCGTTCATTAGAGGCTTCAATAGGATATATATATGGACCTGGACTAAATCAAGTTGGAAACAGTGTATTAATAGGACATAATTATAGAAATGGAACATTTTTCTCAAATAATAAGAGATTACAAGATGGTGACAAAATTTATATTACAGACTCAACAGGAAATAGAGTTACTTATATTGTAAATAGAAAATATGAAACAACTACAAGTGATTTCTCTTATGCAACAAGAGACACAGGTGGAAAGAGAGGAATTTCATTATCTACTTGTACAGATGATACAAAGAAAAGGTTAATTATATGGGCAGATGAAGAATAATTAATAATAAGAATTTTTTAAATAAAAATAAGAAAACATCGAATTATGTGATAAAATATATATGATAAAATTTTTTCACGAATGCGATGTTTTTTTAATAAAAAATATGGTTGAATAAAAAATATAGACTCTTTCGTCAAGTGAAAAGTTAAATGCAATTCTGTAAAGTAAATGCAATTTGTACGATTAACTGCATGTTGAAAAGCA
>CANRMM010000013.1 GCA_947631745.1 uncultured Clostridia bacterium | reverse complement strand
TATATAATATAAAGAATAAAAATAAAAGGCACTAACTGAAATTAGTGCCAGTGTGAACGAAGTTCACTTTTCTTGTTCTTTAAATCGATATGGAGGGATTATATGAAGGGAAAATTTAATAAAAAAATCTTTATTATTTTATTCATTATAATTTTTATTGCTGTTTGTATTACTTTGTATTTTTTTCTAAAAAATGATTATAAAAATTCACAATTTGGTAATAATATGAGTAACAAAACTTTAAAGGAAATGGAAGAATATATTTTAAATATTAGCTCTTATGAAGCAAAAATAGCAGTTACGGTAGAGAGCAACAAAAATACTAATCAATATGTTTTATTACAAAAATATACAAGTCCAAATATATCAAAGCAAACAGTGCTAGAGCCAAGTAATATTGCCGGTATTGAAACCATTTATGATGGTAGTACGTTAACAATTCATCATGCAAAATTAAATACTAGTACAATATATGAAAATTATCAGGATATGTTTGATAATTTTCTATGGCTAAATACATTTATTGAAGATTATCGAGTTGGAAAAGAAAATGGAAGTGCTAAAGTAGAAGAAAAAAACGATATGCTAGTTTTTACTACAAAGGTAAAAAATGAAGATAATCGTTATGTATATCAAAAGGAACTTTTTGTAGAGAGAAAAACAGGCAAACCAATTAAACTCATAATACAGGATATTAACAAAAATGATATTGTTTACATATTATATAATGAGATAACGATAAATGGTTTGCAAAAAGAAGAAGTTTTAGCATTTAAGTTACAATAGATAGATTATATAATTTATTAATATAGAATCATGAGTCGTATTTCAAAATAGCGAATATATAAAATATATCAATAAACAATCCTTAAATATAGAAATTATTAGGAGTGAAGGATATGGTAATAAAAAGAGGAGATATGTTTTATGCAGACTTAAGTCCTGTAGTAGGTTCTGAACAAGGTGGAGTGCGACCGGTTTTAATTATTCAAAATGATATAGGTAATAAACATAGCCCAACAGTTATTGCAGCAGCGATTACTTCTCAAACAGGGAAGAATAAGCTACCAACACATATTGAAATAGGGACTCAAAGTGGTGGACTTAAAGCAGATTCTATTGTTTTGACAGAGCAAATTAGAACAATTGATAAAAGTAGATTGAAGGAGAAAATAGGTCATATAGATGATGAGGAAATTATTACAAAAGTTAATAATGCATTAGAAGTAAGCTTTGGTTTAGAACTATAGGAATAAAAATATAAAACAAATTTAAAGCTAAATAAAAACTATATAGTATTTAAAAACTATATAGTTTTTATGTATTTTAAGCTTTTAATTTTTTTATAATTTCAATTTCATTATAAAGTTGCTTTATTCTAAACTCTCTTGTTATAATAGCGTCTCTATATTCATTAAGAATTTGAGCATAGTTTTCAACAGTTTCAGATGGCTGTAACAAGAACTTAATCCCTTCTAGATAATAATTTTTGTCTTTTTCTTTTTTAGCCTTTTCCATTTTTGCATGATACTTGTCTATCATTTCAAGTCTTTTTATTTGATCTTTTAAATAATTTATATATTCCATAATACCTGAAATTTCATATAAAGTATCGTCAATAACAACTTTAAATAAAACTCTTAAAACTTTTTTGTTTATTTTTCCTACTTTAGAGTTTTCGGCTAACTGATCTAGAGCAAGAAATTTTGGATCTGGTTGAGCATCTTTAATTAAGTCTCTTAGTGTTTCGGAAATATTAACGTGTGTTTTATATTGCCTTTTAGTGACAATTGCATCATATTCATCTGCAACACGAATAATTTGAGCTTCATAAGGAATTTGTGATTTTGAAATACCATTAGGATATCCTGTTCCATTTAAAGCCTCGTGGTGATTTAAAGCTCCTAAAGCATAAGGACGTAAACTTAAATCTTTCATACATAGTTCATATCCTAAAGTAGTATGTGTTTTCATAACTTCAAATTCTTCTGGTGTTAATTTGTCTGGCTTCCCTAGAATTTCAGGTGGAATGTATAGTTTTCCAATATCATGTAGATAACCACAAATTGTAGCATAAACGGTAAAAGCCTTTGGACAATGCAAATATTCACACATTCTACATACTAAATTGGCTACATTTTCACTATGAACTCTTGTAAATCTGTCAAGACGTTCTAATGTTTGAAGCTGATATCTCATTGTTTGATCTAAGTTATAAGATTTTAAATTAACAGAACTGTAAAAATTAAATTTTTCTTGCATGAGCATTCTCCTTTACTTTTCATTTGTTATTCTAAATTAATAATACTACAAAAAAATATTAAGGTCAATAAAGGTGTATATAAATATTTAAGGTATTGGTCAATAAATGAAATTTAAGAGAAAAAAGCATTGAAATATAGATAATTTTATCATAAAATAATAGCAATGTGAGATATAGGAGAATGAAATTATGCTAATTAAAAATGGAAAAGTTTTATTATTTGATAAAGAAAATGTTAGTATCGAAAATAAAGACATTCTTATAAAAGAAGGAAAAATCGTTAATATTGCAGATGATATAGATATATCTGGAGAGCAGATAATAGATGCTACAAATAAAATTGTTATGCCAGGATTAATTAATACACATACTCATATTGCAATGTGCATTTTTCGTGCTACATTTGAAGGATGTAATTTATTTACATGGTTAAATGAAAAGATATGGCCAATTGAGGAAAAATTAACTAAAGAAGAAATTTATAAAGCTAGTTTATTTTCGATTGTTGAGATGATTTCAACGGGAACTACTTGCTTTAATGACCAATATTTTATGCCAGAAGAGACGAGAAAAGCTGTAGAAGAAGTAGGGATGAGAGCAGTACTTACTAGACCTCTTATGGATACGGATGGCTCAGATGTGAATGAAAAAGTACAAGAATTTAGAAATTTTTATGAATCTAGGAATAAAGAAAATGAATTGATTAATTATAGTGTTGCTCCTCATGGATTATATACTTGTTCTGGTAGTTGCTTAGCAGAGGCAAGAAAGTTAGCATTGGAATATAATTTACCAATACATGTGCATTTTTTAGAAAGTGTTGATGAGATTAGTTCTATAAAAGAACTTCATGGAGAAAATGCAAGTAGTGTATTAAAGAAGTATTTTGATGGTATTCATACAATTTTAGCACATGGTGTTAAATTAAATGATGAGGATATAGATATTATTAAAAATATGGATTGTGGAATTGCTCATAATCCGGTTTCAAATTTACGATTGGGTTGCAAGATTGCAGATATTACGAAATATCAAAGAGAGGGCATTAATGTTGCTTTAGGAACTGATGGTGCTGGTTCAGGAAATAATTTAGATATGTTTGAAGCATTACGTACAGCATGCTTAATGCAAGGTGGAATTCATGAAGATGAAGGAAGGATTACTTCAAAAGATGCAATAAAAATGGCGACAATTAATGGAGCTAAACTTTTAGGCTTAGAAGATAAAATTGGTAGCATTGAAGTAGGAAAGGATGCAGATATTATTCTAGTTGATATTTCTGAAAAATTGGACCACATTTGTATGTTACCAAATAATGATTTACTTTCAAATTTAGTATATAATACAAGTGGAAGAGATGTAGACACTACAATTATAAAAGGGAAAATTATTATGAAGAATAGAAAATTTGAACAGTTAGATGTAGGTTCTATTATTGAAAATGTAAAGCAAATAAGTTTGAAGTAAAGAAATAGAAATCGGGTGAAAAAATGTATTTAAAAAGAATGGAACTGCAAGGTTTTAAGTCTTTTGCAGATAAAACAGTATTGGAATTTAAAGATGGAATTACTTCAGTTATTGGGCCTAATGGTTCTGGAAAAAGTAATATTTCTGATGCTATTCGTTGGGTTTTAGGTGAGCAAAGCATTAAATCTTTAAGAGGTTCTAAATCAGAAGATGTTATTTTTGCGGGAACACAAGCAAGAAAATCATTAGGTTTTGCAGAAGTTAGTATTGTTATTGACAATACAGATGGTAAATTACCTATAGAATATTCAGAAGTTACTGTAACAAGAAAAATTTATAGAAGCGGTGAAACAGGCTATTTTATAAATAAAACACCATGCAGACTTAAAGATATTTCTGAATTATTTATGGATACCGGAATTGGAAAAGATGGATATAGTATTATTGGGCAAGGAAGAATAGATGAAGTTTTAAGCAATAAATCAGAGGATAGAAGGCATATTTTTGAAGAGGCAGCTGGGATTGTTAAATATCGTACACGAAAAGAGGAGTCTGAAAAAAAGTTAGAACAAACTAAATTAAACTTGCTTAGAATTAATGATATATTAGCAGAAATAGAAGCTAATTTAGATCCATTAAAAGTACAAGCAGATAAAGCAAAGAAATTTTTAGATTTGAGAGAAGAACTAAAAAGCATTGAAATTGGTTTATTTTTACATAATATTGAAACATATAAGGAAAAATTAGATCAAGTAATAAAAGACACAGATATTATGCAGGAACAAAAGCAGAATGAAGATTCAAAAATGCAACATATTCAAAGTGCTAAGGAAAAACTAAAAAATGAAATTGATGAAATTACTTTGAAAGTAGAAGAGCTACAAAATCTAGGGTTTGAAAGTACTAATAAAATTGAAAAAATTCGTTCAGAGATTGGAATTTCACAGGAAAGGGTTCAAAATAACTCTAATAATAAAGAAAGATTAGAAAAAGAAATCGAAGAATTAAAACAAAGAAAAAATGAATTACAAGAGGAAATTGAGCAGAAAGAAAGCAAGAAAGAAAATCTTTTCTTAAATAAAGGTAAGTTTCAAGAAGAGTTGGATAATAAAGAAAAAGAACTAGAAGAATTAATGAAAAAGTTATCTGATGAAGAAATTGAAATTGAAGAGAAAAAGAAAAAAGTTGAACAAGATACTGATGAAAAATACGAAATTACAGAGTTTATGAGTAATCAAGACGTTAACTTTGAAAATATTACTAAAAGAGAGAAAACAATTGAAACAGAAATTGATTCTGCTATTTCACAGTTGGATCAAGAAAGAAGTAATAAGCAAGAATTAGGAAAAAGTTTTTATGAAATTCAGTCTAAGAAGGAAAAGCAAGCTCAAATATTGGCAGAAAAACAACAGCAAAAACAAACTTGTATGGATAAAATAAAAGAGTTTGATGATAAAATCAAAAATTTAGATTATGAGAGTAGAATGAAAGATTCTAGATTGAAATTTTTGATAGAAACAGAAAAAGAAAAAGAAGGATATACTAAAAGTGTTAAGACCTTATTAGATGATTGTGAAAAAGATAGCCATTTAAATAAAGGAATGGAAGGAGTTCTTGCTAATTTAATTTCTGTTGATAAAAAATATGAAACAGCAATTGAGATGTGTTTAGGACAAACCTTACAAAACATTGTTACACAAACTGAAGAAGATGCAAAAAAATTAGTAGAACATTTAAGAGAGAATAATTTAGGAAGAGCATCGTTTTTACCAATGTCTTCTGTAAAAGGAAAAAAACTAGATAGAATCATAAAAAATAGTGCAGAAGGAATTATAGGAATTGCATCAGATTTAGTTAAGTGTGATAAAAAGTATGAGCAAATTATTTTGAATTTACTTGGTAGAACATTAATTGTTGAAAATATGAAATCGGCTATTGAAGTGGCAAAATTAAATTCATATAGTTTTCGCATTGTTACATTAGAGGGTGATGTTATTAGTCCTTCAGGAGCTATTACAGGAGGAAGCGTAGCTAAAAAGACAGTTAATATTCTTGGAAGAAGTAGAGAAATCGAGGAATTAGAGAGCAAGTTAAAAGATTTACAAAAACAAATTGAAGATGTATCAAAGGAAAAAGAAAAGTACAGTATTTCTGTTACAGATGTTATTGAAGAGACTACAAGATTAGAAAAGGAATTACAAGATATAGAGGTTGTATTTGCTACTGAAAATCAAAAAATGGTGGCTATTGAAGATAATATTAATAGATTAGAAAAGGAAAGAGATAAGCTAAAATTAGAACAAAAATCTTTAAAAGAACAAAAAGAGCAAATTCTTCATTCAAAAGAGGAAAAGCAGAAAGAAATAGAAACCTTAACGATAGAAATTAATACATTGAATGGTATTATAGAGGAGTTTGCTACACGTAATAAAGAAAATCAGAAATACATAGATGACTTGAATTTTGATATTACAAATTTAAAAATATCTGTTACTTCATTTGAGGAGAGTGGAGCTTCTATTGATGAAATTGTGGCAAGAATTAAAACAGATATAGAAAATAATAATAAAAATATAGAGAATAAAGAAAATAATATAGCAGAAATTATAAAAGAAAATGAAGAACTAGAACAAAAGATATCTAATTTACATCAAGAAATTGAGCAGATTAAATCTGATGTACAAAATAGTAGTACAAAGGTGGAAGAACTAAAACAATCAAGAACTGCTAAAAATGAAGAATTGTCTAAATCTGAAACAGAAATTAATGCACAATTTGAAGTTTTAGAAGGTTTGAAAGAACAGATTGTAAAATTGGATGTTAAGAAAACGAAATTAGAACAAGACTTAGAACAAGAAGTTAATTTGTTGTGGGAAGAATATGAACTTACACCAAACATGGTGGGTGAATATAAGAAGCCAGATAATATAGCTCAGACACAAAAAGATGTGAACCGTATTCGTAATGAGATAAAAGATTTAGGAAGTATTAATGTTGATTCGATAGAAGAATATAAAAAGACAAAAGAAAGATATGATTTTATGTGTGAGCAACGTCTTGATTTAGAAAATACAGTTACTAAATTACGTAAGGTTATTGAAGATATGACAGATACTATGAAGAAACAATTCGCTGAAAAATTTAAACAGATTAATAAGAATTTTAATGAAGTATTTGTTGAGTTATTTGGTGGAGGTAAGGCAGAACTTATATTACAAGATGAATCTAACATCTTGGAGTGTGGTATTGATATTCAAGTTCAACCAACAGGAAAGAAACTACAAAATATGACATTACTATCAGGCGGAGAAAAGGCATTTACAGCAATTGCACTATTATTTGCTATTTTAAAAATTAATCCAGCACCATTTTGTATTTTAGATGAAATAGAAGCGGCATTAGATGATGTTAATGTTTATCGCTTTGCAGAATATTTGAAAAAATTTAGTAAAAATACACAATTTTTAGTAATTACTCATAGAAAAGGAACTATGGAAGTAGCAGACACTGTTTATGGTGTTACAATGGAGGAAAATGGAATTAGCAAATTGCTATCGATGAGATTAAAATCGTAAATACATTTACGGAAGAGAGGGAAACCTCTCTTTTTTTGTGGAAAAAATGACAAAATGTTACAAAAATGTAAAGAATTTTTAATAAAACGGAAATGATTATTTTCCGTAAGAATAAATTAAAAATGGAAAAAATTACACAGGTGCAAGCGATTGACGACTTTAAAAAATCACGCTAATATAAAAATATATATAATTATGAAAAAACAAGAGGAGAGAAAATTATGAAAGAGACAGTATCGGGTAAAGTTAAAATTATTATTTTTGTAGTAGGTATCATTTGTGCTTTAACTGCAGTATTAGGAAGCAGATATGTAACAAATACTCAACAGACAATTACAGAAACATCTGAAAAGGCATTTAGTGAACGTCCAGAAAATTCTGATGCAACAGATTCTGATTATGTTAAATTTGATGCTTACTTTGAGAAAGATGGAAAGAAATATGAGGGGATAAGGGCGGAACTTAATGATACAGTAGTTCTAAAAACAGATTTAAAGGTTCTTACTACAGGTACATTAGAGAGCGCTAGTATTGAATTAGCAGATGGCAATTTTGAAATGATAAATGATATTAGTGAGACTGGCTTTATTAAGAGTGTAGGAACTAATAAAATAGAATTTAACGAAATGCAACCTGGTGATCAGATACCAATTAACATTAATTTGAAACAAAATGTTGTGTTTGCTCCAGAAGCTTCAGAAGGAGATTCATATGAATATTCACTAAGGAAATTTAATAAAAATAGACTTTCAAAAAAAGATAATAAAATAACTTTTAAGGGTAAATATCGCAGGGCAGATGGAACAATACAAGATATTACCAAAGAAATTACTTTTAGAATTGATTGGTATGGAGAAATTCATTTTGAAAGTGAAAGTGGTTTCGGTCTTAAGCTAGGTGAAGCAGGGACATTTATTGTTGATGAAGAGAATCAGAAAGTATATATGGTAGTTAATCCTTTTGTATATACAAAGACACTAAATTCAAACAATGTATTGGCACCAGATGCTGCAACAATTATAGAAGCAGAGCTTCCAGAAATGAATGGGTACTTTCCAAAATCCGTTACTGTTAATGATATGGCGAAATATAAAAAAGATATACAAGAGCCGGAGTATGATAGTCGAACTGGAATATTAAAAGTTCGTATAGAAAATCCAGTTGATGATAATGGTGAAGGATATGTTGTTGGAGTAGCTTCTCAGTATAAAGTGAGTATTCTTATAGAATATCCATATCAGGCTTATGATGTAGGTGACACAACAAATAACTATACAATAGATGCAAAGGCATATTTAGAGGGGTATTCAACAGAAGAAGAAACAGGAGAAATTGTACGCGTAAATTCACAAGAGCAAACAGATTCATTCTCTATTAACATAAAAGATCCTAAAGGTTCTATACTATTGTATCATGTAAATATAGTAGATGATTCTTTAGAAAAGGCAAATAGCAGATTAATTTATACGAAAAATGTAAATGTTGAAAGTACTTATAGAGTAGATTGGTCTGTAAATTTCTATTCATACGATAATCAAATTGAAAAATTTGTGTTTGCTGAAGACTATACATCAGCCGAAAAAATTGATGAAAGTGCTTATAAAGCAGACTTTGATCATTTTAGAGATGATAATAAACAGTATTATAATATGGAGGACTTTGTAAATTATATTGGAATTGCTGTAGATGAACAAGCTTTTGATGTTTTAGGAGAAGACGGATATATAAAAGTTTGGGATACAGATAGTGGGAAAGAAATTAAAACAATATACTCAAACTATGCTGGAGAATACATAGAATATAGAAATTCTGTAAAACATATTAGAATTGAAACGAGTAAACCAGAGTCTGTAGGAACAATTAATATTCAAAATTATAAAGAAATAGATAATGAGGCATTGAAACAAGAATATCCTAACGAGGAAACATTTGATAAATTTTCGCATCTATATTCTTCATTGCATGGAAAGGTTAAATATCGTGGACAGTCAGGACTTAAAAGCATCAATGGAGATGTAAAAGAAATTGAGTATAGAGAAGGTAGTACAGCATATTATCCAGATTTTGAATATTATAATGGTAATGTTTTTGATCCACAAAAATTGAATAGTAATGAGTTAAGAATATATTTTTATGGACCGAATACTGATCATGATAAAAATTATGTAGCATGGATAGATCCTACAATTATTCTTGAATTTCCAGAGGCATTTCAAAAGATAGTGTATAACAGTTTTAGGGCTGAAGGTTTAACTGTAAAAGATACAGAAGTAAGTAAAGTTGGAGAACATGTTATATTAAAAATTAAAACAGAAGGTATTATGGAAACAGGAGATTATGGTTATCTTGATTTTCAATCAGAGTTAGATATTCCAAAATCTATATCAGATAATAAAATAAGAGTGTTTGCCCATAATTCAAACTGTGATAATTTTGAATTTTGTTTTACAGAAAAGGATCCTGCAAAGGATATTTATGATGTGGATGGCGATGGAGATTATAATGAAGAAAGAAGAGTTGAAAGTGTACAAATTATTTATACACAAGCAAATAGTTTAATAACGAGAACACAAATTACAGATTTTGATAAAAAAGGTACTATTGTAGAATGTCCTGGGGAAGGTACAGTTTATTATAAAGAAAATGCAACAGGAGAGGCAAGAATTAATGTAAAAGTTTTAAATGGATACGAACAGAATATTAATGATGTAGTAATTGTGGGAAGAATTCCATTTGAAGGAAATAAATTTACTATTAATAGTCAAAATAGTTTGGACTCAACATTTTCAACTACGATGAAAGCGGATGGCGTTAAAGGTGAAGAAGAAACTTTAAGTTATAGAGTATATTATTCGGAAAGTATAGATGCATCAAAAGATGATGAAACGACTTGGAAAGAATCAGTAGATAATTGGGATAATATAAGATCATATAAAATAGTTATAGAAGATGAAGTTCAAGCTAAAACATCAATAGAATTCTACTATTATGTAACATTACCAGAAAAATGGAAATATGGAACGGCAACATATGCAACACATGCTGTTTACTATAAAACAAGAGTAAATGAATCTGAAGAAGCTATTGAACCAGATAAGGTAGGATTACAAATAGGAGATATACAATATACACTTGACATAATAGATTATAAATTTAATACATATAATGACAGGATTACATATGCAACAGAAGATAAGCGAGATGCAAAAGCAACTGTTCAATTGAAAGGCGAGAATTATGGAGATGAGTGGTTAGAGGAATCGAAACGAGAGGTAGGACTTGCATCAGCAAAATATGACAATTTATATGTAGGAGCAACATATGTTGTTAGACAAACAGAAATTGATGATCCATATATTCTAGATACTAATGAAATTAGGTTTCGATTAGTAGAAGATGAGAATGGAGAGTTGGAATTTCAGGTGTTGAATGAAGAAGGAGAACCAGAAACAGAAGAAGAATACATGGCTAATGGATTTATAAAAAATAAATCGATTGGTGGTTCATCAAAGAGTCCAACGCTTAAATTAAATATTCAAAATAAATATAAATATAAGATTGTTGTAGAAAACAAAGTAAAAGACAAAGAAGAATATATAAACGGTTCAGAATTTACGATACAAGGTGCAGTACAAGAAGAAGGAGGAAATAAAAAAACAGCAGATGATGGAACAGCAACATGGGGAAATTATGTATTAGATCAATGGACGATTACACAAAATACAGTAGGAGATGAAAAATACGAGAAAGATAATGAAGAGCATACATTAAATGTAACAACAGGTGAAGGAAAGGAATTAGTAGTAGATGGTTTAGGACACTTAGAACCAGAAGATGTGTGGGTAGAGAATGTAGATGATTTTACAAAGCAACCAATCGTACATGTGGTCATTAGAAATGGCTATAATCCGGCAAATATAAAAGGAACTAAAACAGGAGTTGTAAAATTAGAGGATGGAACAACGAGAGAATATGCAATTGAAGGAGATGAAATTACTTATACTATTACATTAACAAATGAGGGA
Organism: uncultured Clostridia bacterium; assembly: GCA_947631745.1. GTDB lineage: Bacteria > Bacillota > Clostridia > TANB77 > CAG-508 > CALXVA01. The sequence continues at coordinate 20,115 of CANRMM010000013.1, read as the reverse complement.
GATAAAGAAGGAACAGCAAAAGTACAGGATGAAGTACCAGAAGGAACAAAATTTGTAGAGGATAGTATAGTTATTAAAGTAAATGAAGAAATAAAAAGTGGTGAATTTGATGAAGCTGCTTTAAATGCAGGTATTGATATTGATGTGCCAGCACGAGGAACTGCGACTCTTGAATTTAGAGTAAAAGTAGAAAATGTAACAGAGGAAACAAAGAAAACAATTGAAAATATAGCAACAGTCACACCAGAGCCAGATCCAGAAAATCCAGAACCAGCTCCAGAGCCACAGCGTCCAGAAGTAAAAACACCAATTGTAAAAATAAGCAAAAAAGCAGAAGTGACTAGAAAAGAAGGAACTGATATTGAATCAAATACTGTAACAATGGGAGATACAATTACATATACAATTACAGTAAAAAATATTAGTGAAGTAGAGGCAAAGAATGTTATTGTTAAAGATATAGTGCCAGAAGGAACTACGTTTGTATCTTCAAAAGAAGGAAATCCAGATGAAGAAAAACAAAATATTACATGGACAATAGATACATTAGCAGTAGAAGAAAGTAAGGAAGTAAGTTTTGTTGTTAAAGTTACGAGTGTGCCAGAAAGTGGAAAGATTAAAAATGCAGCAACAGTAGGAGGAGAGCCAACTAATGAAGTAGAGCTAGAATATGTGAAACCAGAAATTACAGTTACTAAATCTTCAAAAGTGGAATTAAAGGAAGATGAGAAAGAAGAAAGAAGATATGTAACTGCAGGAGATACTATTACATATACATTGACAATTAAAAATACTGGTAAAGCAGAAGGAACAGTTACAATTAAAGACCAAATCCCAGAAGGTGTGGATTTTGTGGAAAAAAGTATTAAAGTTAAAGGCAAAAATGGAGATATAGAAGCAAAACCAGACGGTGAATATGAAAAAGAAGATTTAACAACAAATGGAATTACTGTTAAAGTAGGTGTAAATGAAACAAAAACATTAGAATTCCAAGTAACAGTAAGAGACTTAGAATCAACAGCTGTTATTAAAAATCAGGGAACTTATACAGTAACTGGACCAAATTATGATCCAGATGAACCAGATCCAAAACCAACCCCAGACCCTGATCCAAATGAAGAACATAAAACAGAAGAAGTGGAAAATCCATACAAAGAGCCAGAAATTTCTTCAACAAAATCAGCTAAAATTAGTTCAGGAAAGAAATATGCTGTTCCTGATGATATAATTACTTATACAATTGAAATTACAAACAGTGGAGAATTAGCAAAGAAGGTTATAGTAAAAGATTCTGCTCCTGCTGGAACTACATTTGTAAATAGTAGTGTAAAAGTAGGAAAAAAGGGACAAGAAGAAGCAAGGACAGAAATTACAGAGCAAGAACTCCAAAGAGGTATAGAAGTAGAGGTAAAAGAAAATACAACTATGGTTGTAAGTTTTGATGTAGAAGTAAATGAATTGGATGGAGAAGCAAAGGTAGGAAAAATTGAAAATACAGCTAACGTAGATGGAGATGATACTCCAAAGGTAGAAACAACTGTAGATAAATCAGATTTAAAAATTAGTAAATTTAATGAGCCTGAAGGAGTAGTAACCAAAGGAGAAACCATTACTTATAGAATTTTATTAGACAATAGCGAAGGAAGTGCTCCGGCAAATGTTAAAGTAAAAGATAAAATTCCAACTGGAACAGAATTAGTACAGAATAGTATTAAAGTTGAAAAACTTTTAGACGGAGGTAACTGGCAAACAGAAGGACAACTATATGTACAAGATAATTTAGAAGAAGATGGCATTGAAGTAGAGGTAGATGCATATTCACAAAAGAGAGTAGTATTTGAAGTAAAAGTACAAGACTTAACCAATGGTGAGAAGATTGAAAATGTTGCTACGGTGACTGATACAAAACCTGGAAGTGACTTACCACCAGAACAACCAAAAGAAAGACAAACGAATAAGGTTGAAAATGAATATGTAGAAGCAGACATTACTGCTGAGAAAACTGCTAGCACACAATTTGGCAGAAACTATGTAACTGAAGGAGAAAAAATTACATATACAATTACAATAAAAAATAAAGGAAATTTAGAAACAAAAGTAAATGTAAAAGATTCAGCCCCAGCTCATACAGAATTTGTAACAGATAGTATTCAAATATTTGGAGCAAATGATGTAAAGATAGAAGGAAAAAGTTATACAGAGCAAGAATTAGAAAGTGGAATTGACATAGACGTAGCAGCAAATTCAACAGCTAAATTAGTATTTGAAGTGAAAGTACTAAAGATTGAGGAAGAATCTGACGTTACAATACGTAACACAGCAACGTATAAAGAGAAGAAAGATCCAGAGGATCCAGGACCAGAACCAGATCCAGAAGAAAAACAGACACCAGAAGTTAAAACACCAGTAATGAAATACAATAAAAAAGCAGAAATTACAAGACAAACAGATGAACCAATAGAAGATGAAGCAGTAACAACAGGTGATGTTATCAAATATATAATTACAGTAAAAAATATCAGTGAAGAAAATGCATCTAATATAGTGGTAAAAGATAAAATACCAGAAGGAACAGTATTAAAAACTATTAATAACCATGGAAATCAAAATGGAGAAGGAGAAATTACATGGACAATAGCAAGTTTGAATGCTGGAGAAGAAACTACTGTAAGTTTTGAAGTAACAGTAGGTTACCAAACAAAAGATACACAAATTAGGAATGTGGCAACAGTAGATGGACAGCCAACAAATCCAGAAGAAACACCATATAAAAAACCTGAACCAAAGTTAACTCATAGTGTTGATAAATCTGGAGATACTAATATAACAAATGCAGATGAAAAAGTAGTATATAGACTAAAATATGATGCAACAATTGAAGATTTTAAAGGACAAGCTACGATTACAATTGTAGATACATTACCATTTCCAATTAATGATACTGACTCAGAACTAGATGAAGGAACTTACAAATTAATTGATGGTGTTCCTACAATTACATGGACAGAGGAGCTTGATGTTGATTCATACACAGGACAAAATTCAACGATTCAAAGAATAAAAGACTTAGAATTAAAATATATTTATCCAGATGGAGAAGAGCTATCAGGAGAGGTTAAAAATAATGTTGAAGTAACAATTGAATTAAAACAAAAAGTTGACAATCCAGATGATCCAGAGAATCCACAAAAGGATGTTGTTGTAAAGAAAGAAACGACGGAAGATGATCATACAGTACATGTAGAAATTCCAGCAGAAGTTGTAGTACATCACTATATATGGGATGAGAGCAAAGGAGGAGCAACAGAAGATAAATTAGTAGAGGATGAAAAAATACCAGGAGTTGTAGGACAAGATTATACGACAGATCCTTTAACTGATGAAGAATTAGATCCAAATTATGAATGTGTAAATCCAGAGCCAGATAGAGATAACCATAAAGGAAAAATGACAAAAGACCCAAAAGAAGCGGTATATTACTACAAATTAAAAGATCCTAAAATAGAAAATAGAGTAGATAAAACAGCAGACATAAAACTATTAACACAAGAAGATGGAACTATAAAATATCATATTGAACAACATGTAAAAGTAGATGAGTATAAAGGAAAAGTAACAATTACAATAACTGATACTTTACCTGCAACAATTAATAAGGAAGCATCAGAATTAGCAGATGGAAATTATAATCCAGATGATAGAACAATCACATGGGTAATAGAAGAGAATATAGATACTTTTACAGACGGAGCATATGAGAAAACAATTACAAAAGATATAGAAATTGTATATGAAAATCAAAATGTATTAGAATCATTAGTTAATACTGTAAATGCAAAGGTAACATTATATAACCCAGATAATTATACTCCAGACCCAGGCGGAGAAAGAAAAACAGATGAAAAACAAGATACAGAAACAGTAGAGCAAAAATATATTATAGATAAATCTATTCAAAAAGAATGGGATGATGGAAATAATCGTAAAGGAAAAAGACCATCAAGTGTAACTGTTGAATTAAAGGCGGATGGAGCAAGCATTAATAAGACTGCAGTATTAAATGAATCAAATGGATGGAAAGTAACTTTTGAAGATTTACCAAAATATTCTAATGCAGGAACAGAAATTGTTTATACTGTAGTAGAAACAGAAACAAATCCAGGGGACTTAAAATTTTATGAGGCACCAACAATGGCAGGAGAAAATCCAATTGTTGTGACGAATAGATATAAAACAATGCAAGCAGATGTTGACGCAAAGGTAGATAAAAAAGGACCAGAGAAGATTACATCTTCTACTGAAGGAGTAAGATATACAATTACTTATAATGCAAATTTAACAGCATATATAGGAGATGCAAAATTAAAGGTTGTTGATTATTTACCATACCATATTGATGAATCAAAATCTCAATTAAATGGTGGAACTTATAATGACAATACAAAAACTATTACATGGGAAGTTTCAATGAATGGCATTGATACATATACAGATGGAACTTATCCAATTGAATTTAGTAAAGATATTGTATTAGTATTTAAAGATATGAATCCTGGAATTAGTGTTCTTCCAAATAAGGTAGATGCAATATTAGACCTTTATGAAACAGATTCAAGTAAAACAGTAACAGATACAGAAAATACACCAGTTGACATTAAAGGAAAATTAGTAGTTCATTATAAAGATACGGCAACAGGAGAAGAAATAACTTATGAAGAAGATGGAACTCAAAAACAATATAAATATGAGGAAGAAGGAAAAGTAGGAGATACTTATACTACAGATAGAAAAACTATACCAGACTATGTATTAGACCATATAGAGGGTGATGAAGTTGGTACCTATCCAGATGGAACAGTAGAAGTAACTTACTGGTATAAGAGTGATAAATCAGGTGGAATAGACGTAAAATGGGTAGATGAAGACGGAAATGATATAGTACCACCAGAACATATACCAGGAGAAGGCGAACCAGGAAAAGTAGGAGATCCATATCATACAGAACCAAAAGACTTTGATGATTATGTATTAGATTATGTAGAAGGAGAACCTGATGGTACATTACCAGAAGGAACAGGAGAAGTTGTATATCACTATAAGAGAAGAATAGGTCGTGTAGTAGTTCAATACTTAGAAAAGGGAACAGAGGAAGAATTATTACCAGAGAAAGTTGAAGAGTATCCAGTAGGAGATAGCTATACGACAGAAAGAGAAAGAGTACCAAACTATAGAAGAGCAGATCCAGAACCAGAGAACAAGAGTGGTACTGTAACTAAAGAAGACACTTATGTAAAATACTATTATGAAAGAATCCCAAGTGGTAAAGTAGTAACAAAACACGTAGACGTAGAGACAGGAGAAGATATTTTGCATCCGGATGAAGAGACAGGAGAATATGTACCATACGGAGATGTACAAGAAGGATATGTAGGAGATTCATATACAACAGAGCCAGAAGATATACCATACTATAAAGTAGTAGAAGAATTACTACCTCCAAATAGAGAAGGAGTCTTTGAGGAAGAGGACAAAGAAGTTATATACTACTATGTAAAACAAGTATTTAACTTTAAAGTAGATAAAGTTATTACAAAGGCAACAATAAATGGAGAAGAACAAAAAGTATTAGATGGAAAACTAATCAAAGTAGAAGTTGTGGGATCTGAAATGGAGAACACAGAAGTTGTTATAACATATAAGATAAGAGTAGAAAACACAGGAGAGATAGCAGGAACTGCAACAGTAGTAGAAAAATTACCAAAGCATTTTACAATCGGAAAAGAAGCATATAATGAATGGACAGAAAATGAAGATGGTGATTTGGAAGCAGAAGTAAGCTTAGAGCCAGGAGAGACAAAAGAATTTACGATCAAGTTAACATGGAAGAATGGAAGTGAGAACTTTGGTAGAGAAATCAACTCAGCAGAGATAAAAGGATTTGAAAATGATGCACATTATGAAGATAAGGACAAAGAAGATAATATCTCAGAAGCAGAAGTTGTAATGGGAGTAAAGACAGGTGCACCAACACATATATTCTTTATAATATACTCAGTAGTTATATTAATAGCAATAGCAGAAGTTATAGTGTATGTCCGTAAGGCAAAGACAATTAAATAGATGAAAAGAAGGTATTTCTAATAGAAATGCCTTCTTTTTTCTGAAATAAAACAGAAAAGCTTACGGGAATAGGGTAAAACCAAAATTAAGAGGTAAAAAAATGACAAAATATTACAGAAATGTCAACAATTTTTAATAATTTGCAAATAATTATTTTCCGTAGGAATAGCAGAAAAATGGAAAAAATTACACAGGCGCAAGCAATTGACGGCTTTGAAAAAGGGGGCTAATATAAATATATATATATTAATTAATTATAAAAAAATTAAACAAGAGGAGAGAAAACCATGAAAGAGACAGTATCGGGTAAAGTTAAAATTATTATTTTTGTAGTAGGCATCATTTTTGCTTTAATTGCAGTATTAGGTGTCTTGGTTAATAGTAATAGTACAAAACGTGAACAAACTATAACGGAAACATCAGTGGAAGCTTTTGAAGAACTTCAAGGTGATTTAAGTGGGACAACTTCACCTTATGTTAAATTTGAGGCTTATTTAGAAAAAGATGATAAGAAATATGACGGGATAAGGGCAGAGCTTAATGAGAGTATTACATTAAAAACTGCTTTGAGTGTTGTTGAGAAAGGTACACTAAAAAATGCTAGATTGGATATAAAATCTAGCAACTTTACTGTGGTAAATAATATAGGTGAGTCTGAATTTATAAAAGAAGTGGGACATGACTATATAGTATATACTGAAATGAAACCGGGACAAAATCAACCTATAAACCTTACTTTAAAACAAAATGTTATTACTGATAATGAGTTTGCTGGGAAAGAATTTGATAAGAATAAATTATCTAAGTCGGATAATGAAATTACTTTTACTCGGTACATATGAAAACGATGGACAGGAAAATGTAATCACGAAAAAATTTACTTTTAGAATTGACTGGTATGGACATATTGAGTTTCAAAATGGAGAACATCGGCTTTGGAATTAAGACAGGTGATAAAGGTACATTTGTTGTAGATAAAGAAAATGGAAACAAAGTATATATAATATTTAATCCAATTGCATTTTCAAACAATATGATATCAACAACTGTATTAGCCCCTGATGCCGCACTTATCATAGAATCAACATTACCTAGATTGAATAAACTTTTGCCAACTCAGGTGTCTGTACATGATATGAGTTCTCACAGAAAAAATGTAACATGTACATATAATCCTGAAACAGGAGATTTAAAAATAAGGATGGAAAATCCTGTTGATGGTAATGGAATTGGTAATGTTATTTCACCAGAATATCTGTATAGACCTAATATAGTGATAGAATATCCAGCAGAAGTATATAATGCTGTAGGGGATACGACTAATACGTTTTCAATGAAAGCGAATGCATATTTAGAGGGATATTCGACAGAAGAAAATACAGGAAAGATTATAACTGTAAGATCGGAAACGCAAAGTAAAACTTTTGAAATCGAATTAAAAAATCCTAAAGGTTCAATATTATTATATGAAATAAATTTCAATCCGTCGCTATTGACGAAAGCAAATACTAGATTGTATTATACTGAAGACTTAAGTTTAGAGAGTAAATATAAAGTAGACTGGACTGTAAATTTCTACTCATACGATGATAGAATTGATAAATTTATATTCTCAGAAGATTATTCTTCTGCAGATGATATTTTACCAGGGGCTTATAAAGAAGATGTTGACCATTTTCAAGATGATGAAGGCAAATATTATAGTATGGAGAACTTTATAAGCTATACTGGAGCTTTGGTAGATGAAGGAGCTTTTAACGTTTTAGGAGAAGATGGATATATAGAAATATATGATGAAGAAACGGGAAGATGTATAAGTACAATATATGCTTCTCAAGCTGGTGATATTGTAGAATATGGTCCAGCAAAGCATATTCGAATAGAAACCAGTAAGCCAGAATCTGTAGGTACAATTACAATTCAGAACTTTAAAAAAATTGATAATGAGCTTTTGAAAGAAGAGTACCCTAATGTAGAAAAATTTGATAGTTTTAAAACTGTATATTCGGCATTGCATGGAAAGGTTAAATATCGAAACCAACAAAAATTTGAAAGTATTAATGGAGATGTAGCAACTACTCCTTATGAAGATGGTAGTAATCTTTATTTGCCTGAGTTTGACACAGAGTATAATGTAGGCAACCAAAATTTCAATCCACAAAAGCTAAATGATAATAGGTTACAAATTTATTTTTATGGACCAGACAATTATTATGATACTAATTATGTCGTATGGGTGGATCCTGTAATATTTGTTGAATTTCCATCGACATTTAAGAATGTTGTATTTAACGGTCTTATAAATAAAAATTTAACAGAAGTTGGTGAACCATCAGTAACAACAGTTGATGGTAAAATTGTAATGAAGATATATACAGAAGGAATTGTAGGAGCAGATGTTTATAACAATTATGTATATATTGATTTTAAGTCAGAATTGGATAATCCAAATTCACTAGATGAAGATAAAGTGAGGGTATTTGCGTATAATAAAATTTGTAATAAGTTTGAAGACTCATTTAAAAACAGCTCTGAGACTGTAGATGATAAATACGATATAGACAATGATCATAACACTTCAGAAAAAACTAGAGCAGAAAAAGCAACGATTTATTATACAAAAACAAATAGTTTGGTAACAACAACACAAATTACGGATTTTGACGAAAAAGGTACAATAGTTGAAGGACCGGATAAAGGAACTGTATATCCAGAAAATTCAACAGGAAAAGCAAGAGTTAATGTTAAAGTCTCAAACGGATATGAGAATCCAATAGAAGATGTGGTAATTGTAGGAAGAATTCCATTTATGGGAAATAAATCTATTATTAATAAATCAGAATTGTCATCTAATTTTTCAACTACCATGTTAGCAGAAGGAATTAAGGGAGAAGAAGAAAATTTAGAATATGAAGTATATTATTCAACAAATGCAGAAGCTTCAAAAGATGATAGTGGATGGGAAGCACGCCCACAGGATTGGAGTGAAGTTAAGTCATATAAAATAGTAATAAAAAGTGAGGTTAAATCAAAAACATCAATTAAATTTTATTATGATGTAGACTTACCAGATAAATTAGAATATGGAAAAGTAACTTATGCAACACATGCTGTTTACTTTAATTCTGAGATGGTTCGTGATCAAGTTGTAGAACCAGAAAAGGTAGGATTACAAATAGGAGATGAGAAATATACACTTGAAATAGAAGACAGGAAATTTAAAACTACAATGTCAATTAGGTATGCAGCTGAAGATGTAACAGATGCAAAAGCAACCGTTCAATTGAAAGGCGAGAATTATGGAGATGAGTGGTCAGATGAAACGAATCGAGAAGTAGGAAAAGCATTGGCAACATATAACGATTTATATGTAGGAGCAACATATGTTGTTAGACAAACGCAAATAGATAATCCATATATTCTAGATACTAATGAAATTAGGTTTAAAGTAGTAAAAGATGAGAATGGAAATCTAGAAGTTCAACTATTAGATGCAGAAGGAAATCCACAAGAATTAGATATAAATGGAAAACCAGTAGATAATCCAAATGGAATTGTAGAGAGAATTTCAATAGATAATAGTAGAAAAAAAGTTAGCTTAGATATTCAAAACAAATATAAATATGATATTGTCGTTGAAAATAAGGTTAAAGGTACTGAGGAAGAAATTACAGGTTCAGACTTTACTTTAAAAGGAACGACACAAGAAACAGGGGGAAGTAAACAAAAGACAGGTGGAGATGGAACAACTAAATGGGATGATTATGTATTAGATAAATGGACGATTACACAAAATACAGTAGGAGATGAAAGATACGAGAAAGATAATGAAGAGCATACATTAAATATAACAGCAGATAAAGATGGAGCATTAGTAGTAAATGAATTAGGAAATTTGGCAGAAGAAGATGTTTGGATAGAAAATGTAGATGAATTTAAAAAACAACCAATTGTACATGTGGTTATAAGAAATGACTATAAACCAGCTGTAATAGAAAGTAGAAAAGAGTATTCTATCCCTAGAACAGGTAAATATGTACTAGCAGGAGATGAAATTACTTATACAATTATTGTTGAAAATAAAGGAAATAAAGCGACAGATGCAATTGTTAAAGACCCTATCCCAGTAGGGACAGAGTTTGTGGAACATAGTATTCAAGTAGTAGATGAAAATGGAGAACCTATTCCAGAAAGTTTAGGTAAAACATATACAGAAAATGAATTAACTGAAACGGGTATTAAATTTAATATAGAACCAAGTAAAATTGTAAAAGTTATCTTTAGAGTAAAGGTACAAGAATTACCAAAAGAACAAACAAGTCGTCAAATTAACAATACAGCACAGGTTAGAGAAGGAGATGATCCAGACTCACCAGATGAAGATCCAAAGCATAATCCAACAACAGATCCAATTCCAGAATATAAACCTGCTTTAGAGGTAACAAAAGCTCATGATATAGAAGGCTATGTTACTAAGGGTGATGAAATTACTTATACTATTACTTTGGATAATAAGAAAGGAACAGCACCTATTAGTGTATTAGTAAAAGATAAAATACCAGAGCATACAGAATTTAAAGTAGGTAGCATAAAAGTATTAAATGAGGGAAAAGAACCAGTAGATGGAGGAAAGAGTTATCAAGAGACTGATTTAACAGACAACGGTATTAAGCTTACTATAGATGCTGGTGAAAAGAAGTATATTGAATTTAAAGTAACAGTTTTAGATTCAGAACCAGAACAAATAATATCAAATATGGCAAGTTATTGGGAAAAAGATCCGTATGATCCAGAAAATCCAGATGAACCAGATAATCCTAATTTCCCAGAAGATCTTAGACCAGAAGATAAAAAAGATACAAACCAAGTAGACAATGAATACGAAGAACCAAAATTAAATTCAATTAAAACATCTAAGATAGAATTACCAGGCGAGGAAGAGAGAAAATATGCAATAGCAGGAGATACTATAGAATATACAATTACAGTAAATAATACTGGAAATATGGATGGAAAAGCAACTGTGTCTGATAATATTCCAGTTGGTACAACATTTGTAGAAAATAGTATTGTTGTCACAGATAAAGATGGTGAAAGTCAGACAAGAGACGACGGAGAAAAATATACACGAGATGATTTAACAGGAGGAATTGAAGTAACAGTAGAAAAAGGTTCTTTAGCAACTGTTAAGTTTAAGGTGAAAGTTTTACCAATAGAAGGAGAAGACAAAGAAAAACAAATTGAAAATACAGCTCTTGTAAAACATGATGGAGATGATGAACCAGAGGAGCACCCAGCAAGTGATCCAATTCCAGAATATAAACCTGATTTAAAAGTAACAAAATCAAATAAACCAACAGAGTCTGTTAAAGTAGGAGATGTTATAACTTATACTATTACATTAGATAATTCGACAGGAAAAGCACCGGTAAAAACTACAGTAAAAGATACAGCACCAACAGGTACAATTTTCCTAAAAAATAGTATTATTGTAAAAATAAATAATTTAGAACAAGAAGGAGAATATACAGAAGAAGGTCTAAAGGAAGGAATTAAAGTTGAGGTTCCAGCACAGCAAATAGCAACAGTAGAATTTAAAGTAAAAGTAACACAATCGAAAGAGCAATTAAATGATGGAGATAAAATAGAAAATGTTGCAACAGTAACAGAAGAAATACCAGATCCAGAAAACCCAGATAATCCAAAAACTAAAGACTATACAGTAAAGGCAGAGAATGATTATAAGGAACCTGATATTTCTGCTGAAAAATCTGCAACAATAAAAACAGAAGATGAAAATACTAGAACTTATGCTATAAAAGGAGATACTATTACTTATACTATTGACTTAACTAATAACGGAAACTTAGATGGAGATGTTATTATAAAAGATGAAATCCCACAAGGAACACATTTTGTAGAAAAAAGTATTAAAGTTTTCGACGAAAATAACAGAGAAGTAGTAAAAGAAGGAGAGCCATATAGTCAAGAAGACTTAACTACGAAAGGAATTATTGTGACAGTAAAAGCACAGCAAACAGCAAAGTTAACATTTGATGTAACAGTAGATGAGACAGAAGATGCTCAAACAACAATAAAGAATATAGCAAAATATACAGAAAAACTTCCAGATCCAGACCCAGATGGACCAGAAGAGCCAGATCCTGATAATCCAGATCCAGAAGAACCTAAACCAAAAGATAAAACAACAGATGAAGTAAAAACACCAGTAATTGATTTTGAAAAAACTTCAGCTGTTTCAAGAAATGACGAAACAGCAGAGGTTACTAAAGATGCAGTTACCTTAGGAGATGTTATTACTTATACAATTACTGTAACTAATAATAGTGAAGTAACAGCTAAAAATATTGAAGTAAAAGATACGATTCCGGCTTCAACTAAATATAAAGAAGATTTATCAAATGAAGGAAGCTATGATGGAGAGACTAACACAATAACATGGACAATTGGAGAGCTTACAGGTGGTCAAAATAAAAAATTACAGTTCTCTGTTACCGTGACGGGAGAACCAGCAGATGGAAAAATCTATAATATTGCTTATGTAGGTGGGAAGCCATCAGAGAAAGTAGAGAATAATTATGTAAAGCCAAATATAAAGGTAACAAAATCTTCAACAGTGGTAGTACAAGAACTAGAAGAGCCTAGAAAGTGGGTTACAAATGGTGATACTATAATTTATGTTCTTACTATTGAGAATACTGGTGAAGCAGAAGGAACAGTAACTATTAAAGATGCAATACCAAAAGGAACAGATTTGGTTGATAATAGCATAAAGGTAAAAGACTCAGATGATGTAGAGGAACCAAAAGAAGGAGGAAATTACACAAAAGAAGATTTAACAGAGAATGGAATTGTTGTTAAAGTAAAACCAAATGAAACTAAAAAACTAGAATTTAAGGTAAATGTAAAAGACGGAGAAATTGGAGATAATATTGCAAACCAAGCTACCTATTCTGTAAAAGGACCAAATGATGATCCAGAAATTCCAGAAGATCCTAAAGATGAACCTACTAATGAAGTAACAAATGAATATAAAGAACCAAAAATTACAACAGATAAGTTAGTAGAAATCAGTTCTGGTGAGGCTTATGCGGTTCCTGGAGATATACTTACTTACAAAATAGAAATTACTAATAGTGGAAATTTAGAAAAAACTGTAACAGTAAAAGATAAAGTACCAGATGGCACCACATTTGTAGACAGAAGCGTAGCAGTTACAACAGATGATGTTGAACAAAAGAGAGAAGAAGTTACAGCATTGCAATTAGAACAGGGTATTGATGTAGTAGTACCAGAAGGTTCAACAGTAATTGTTAGTTTCCAAGTAAAAGTATCAGATTTATTAGATGATAAGCGTGTTGCTAAAATAACAAATAAAGCTCAGGTAGACGATGATTATACACCAGAAACAGAGACAACTGTAGATAAGTCTGATTTAAAAATAAGTAAAGTAAATGATCCTAAAGGAAAAGTAAAAGAAGGAGAGATTATTACCTATTCAATTATATTGGACAATACTAAGGGAACAGCACCTACGACTGTGAAGGTAAAAGATGAAGCACCAGATGGTACAGAGTTTGTTAACGGTAGTATTAAAATTTTTAGAGTTGTTGCAAATGTAGAAGAAGGAGGAACAACAGACGAGCCAATTGAAGGACAAACATATAATGAAGACAATCTAAACCAAGGTATTCAAATTGAAGTAAAAGCAAGTGAGAAACTAAAAGTACAATTCCAAGTTAAAGTACAAGATTCAGAGAACGGAACAAAAATACGTAATGTAGCAACAGTTACTGATGTTCCGCCAGAGGATCCAGTGCCACCTACAGAACCACAAGAACGTGAGACACCACCTGTAGAAAATGTATATGTTGAACCAATTATTACAGTAGAGAAAAATGTGGCAACAGAGTATGGCAGAAAATATGTAGTAGAAGGAGAAACAATTACATATACAATTAGCATTAAGAATGATGGAGATTTAGCAGAAACAGTTACTTTAAAAGATGCAAAACCAGCATATACAGAGTTTGTTGAAGATAGTATTGTTCTAAAAGCTAATAATGAAAAAGTAGATGGTTCATCTTATACAGAGCAAGACTTAAATGATGGAATAGATATAAAAGTAGAGCCAAAATCAACTTATACATTAGAGTTCAAAGTTAAGGTACTAAAAATAGAAGAAGGAACAGATGTTACAATAAAAAATGTGGCATATTATAAAGAAAAGAAGGATCCAGAACCAGATCCTGATCCAGATCCAGAAAAACCAACTCCGGAAGTAAAAACACCAGTTGTTAAATATAGTAAAAAAGCAGACATTACAAGAAATACAACAGAAGAAATAGCACCAAATGCTGTTACAGCAGGAGATGTAATTAAATATACTATTACGGTAGAAAACATAAGTGATGTAGACATAGAAAATGTTACGATAAAAGATGATATCCCAGAAGGTACGACTTTAAAGAAAATTTATGATGAAGGACAATATAATAATGATAGGGAAATAACGTGGAAACTAGAACAATTACCAGCTAATACTAAGAAAGAAGTAAGTTTCGACGTAACAGTAAACTATCAGTCAAATGATACAACTATTAAGAATGTAGCAAAAGTAGATGATAAACCTACAAATGAAGTAGATACACCTTATGAAAAACCAGAAGTAAAATTAAATGTAGATGTACAAAAATCTGGAGATAGAGCAATCACTAATGAAGAAACTAAGGTTATGTATAAGATAGAAGCTAATACGACTATAAAAGATTTTGTTGGAAAAGCTAAGATTACTATTGTAGATACATTACCATTCCCAATAGACGATTTACAATCTGATTTGGATGAGGGTAAATATCAGACAGATGATATTAAACATACAATCACTTGGGAAGAAACTGTAGATGTTGATACTTATAAATCTGAAAGTGGTACTGTAACTATTGAAAGAGTAAAGAATTTACAATTAAAATATATATATCCAGACATCAATGATATAGGTGAAACTGTTGATAATGAAGTTACTTTAACAGTAGAGT
Source organism: uncultured Clostridia bacterium (assembly GCA_947631745.1). Taxonomy (GTDB): domain Bacteria; phylum Bacillota; class Clostridia; order TANB77; family CAG-508; genus CALXVA01. The sequence goes on along the minus strand of CANRMM010000013.1, from coordinate 4,936 downwards.
TACTTCAAAATCAAAAAGATCCAGATAACCCAGAAGAACCTGAAAAAGAGGTTACTGTAGAGAAGAAAGAAGATAATGATGAGCATAATGTTTCTGTTGAGATTCCAGCAGAAGTTGTAGTACATCACTACTTATGGGATGACAGTAAAGGAGGAGCAACAACAGATGAGTTAGCACCTGAGAAACATATTGAAGGATTTGTTGGTAGAAGATATGAAACAGAACCTTCAGATGAGGTTGATCCAAATTATGAGTGTGTTAACCCAAGACCAGATGAAGACAACCACACGGGAACATTTGAAAAAGACCAGAAAGATGTTTACTATTATTACAAATTAAAAGATCCTGTTATTGAAAATTCAGTAGAGAAAACAGCAGATATAAAACTATTAACGCAAGAAGATGGTATAGTAAAATATCATATTGAGCAAAGCATAAGAATTGATAAATACAAAGGAAGAGTAACAATAACCATAACAGATAAATTACCTGCAAAGATTAATGAAGATGCTTCAGAACTACAAGAAGGTCAATATGATGATGCAAACCAAACAATTACTTGGACAAAAGACATAGACATTGACACCTTTGAGAATGAAGCTTATACAGAAACAATTACGAAAGATATTGAGTTAGTATATTTAGACAGAAATTTTGTAGAACCATTAACAAATACTGTTAATGCAAAAGTAACATTATATAATCCAGATGATTATACTCCAAATCCAGGTGGAGAAAGAAAAACAGATGAACAAGAAGATACAGAAACAGTAGAGCAAAGATATACAGTTGATAAGGAAGTACAAAAAGAGTGGCAAGATAATGGAGATTATAAGAATAGGAGACCAACAAGTGTTACTGTAGAATTAACATCAGATGGTATTGGTACAAATAACAAGGCAGTATTAGAAGATTCAAATGATTGGAGTGCAAGTTTTGAAAATCTACCAAAATATTCTAGTTCAGGAGCAGAAATTGTTTATAGTGTAGTTGAAACAGAAACAAAAGCGGGAGACTTAGCATTTTATGAAGAACCAATAGTTGATGGAGAGAATCCAATTGTTATTACAAACCGCTATAAAACAATGGAAGCAAATGTGGATGCAAGTGTAGATAAAATTCAAAAGGATAATGGAACGATTACAGAATCATCACAAAAGATAAAATATGAAATTAGGTATAATGCAACGATAAAGGACTACGTAGGAGATGCAAAATTAACGATTGTTGATCACTTACCATATCATATTGATGAATCAAAGTCTACGTTATCAGATGGTACATATACCGGTGTTTATGATGCTAATAGAAAAACAATTACATGGGAAATACCAATGAATAATATTAATGCTGATAAAATAGAAGGACATAAGATTGACTTTGATACAAATATAGAACTTGTATTCAGTGATATGGATGCTAGTATTAGCATGCTTTCAAATAATGTGGAAGCAAGACTTGATCTTTATGAAACAGATTCAAGTAAAACAGTAACAGATACAGAAGATATACCAGTTGATATAAAAGGAAAATTGGTAGTTCATTATAAAGATACAGCAACAGGAGAAGAAATTACTTATGAAGAAAATGGTGAGCAAAAACAATATAAATATGAGCAAGAAGGAAAGGTAGGAGATAGTTATACTACAGATAGAAAGACGATACCAGACTATGTACTAGACCATATAGAGGGTGATGAAGTTGGTACCTATCCAGATGGAACTGTAGAAGTAACTTACTGGTATAAGAGCGATAAATCTGGAGGAATAGACGTAAAATGGGTAGATGAAGACGGAAATGATATAGTACCACCAGAACATATACCAGGAGAAGGCGAACCAGGAAAAGTAGGAGATCCATATCATACAGAACCAAAAGACTTTGATGATTATGTATTAGATTATGTAGAAGGAGAACCTGATGGTACATTACCAGAAGGAACAGGAGAAGTTGTATATCACTATAAGAGAAGAATAGGTCGTGTAGTAGTTCAATACTTAGAAAAGGGAACAGAGGAAGAATTATTACCAGAGAAAGTTGAAGAGTATCCAGTAGGAGATAGCTATACGACAGAAAGAGAAAGAGTACCAAACTATAGAAGAGCAGATCCAGAACCAGAGAACAAGAGTGGTACTGTAACTAAAGAAGACACTTATGTAAAATACTATTATGAAAGAATCCCAAGTGGTAAAGTAGTAACAAAACACGTAGACGTAGAGACAGGAGAAGATATTTTGCATCCGGATGAAGAGACAGGAGAATATGTACCATACGGAGATGTACAAGAAGGATATGTAGGAGATTCATATACAACAGAGCCAGAAGATATACCATACTATAAAGTAGTAGAAGAATTACTACCTCCAAATAGAGAAGGAGTCTTTGAGGAAGAGGACAAAGAAGTTATATACTACTATGTAAAACAAGTATTTAACTTTAAAGTAGATAAAGTTATTACAAAGGCAACAATAAATGGAGAAGAACAAAAAGTATTAGATGGAAAACTAATCAAAGTAGAAGTTGTGGGATCTGAAATGGAGAACACAGAAGTTGTTATAACATATAAGATAAGAGTAGAAAACACAGGAGAGATAGCAGGAACTGCAACAGTAGTAGAAAAATTACCAAAGCATTTTACAATCGGAAAAGAAGCATATAATGAATGGACAGAAAATGAAGATGGTGATTTGGAAGCAGAAGTAAGCTTAGAGCCAGGAGAGACAAAAGAATTTACGATCAAGTTAACATGGAAGAATGGAAGTGAGAACTTTGGTAGAGAAATCAACTCAGCAGAGATAAAAGGATTTGAAAATGATGCACATTATGAAGATAAGGACAAAGAAGATAATATCTCAGAAGCAGAAGTTGTAATGGGAGTAAAGACAGGTGCACCAACACATATATTCTTTATAATATACTCAGTAGTTATATTAATAGCAATAGCAGAAGTTATAGTGTATGTCCGTAAGGCAAAGACAATTAAATAGATGAAAAGAAGGTATTTCTAATAGAAATGCCTTCTTTTTTCTGAAATAAAACAGAAAAGCTTACGGGAATAGGGTAAAACCAAAATTAAGAGGTAAAAAAATGACAAAATATTACAGAAATGTCAACAATTTTTAATAATTTGCAAATAATTATTTTCCGTAGGAATAGCAGAAAAATGGAAAAAATTACACAGGCGCAAGCAATTGACGGCTTTGAAAAAGGGGGCTAATATAAATATATATATATTAATTATAAAAATAAACAAGAGGAGAGAAAATCATGAAAGAGACAGTATCGGGTAAAGTTAAAATTATTATTTTTGTAGTAGGCATCATTTGTGCTTTAACTGCGCTATTAGGAAGTAGATATGTAACAACTACTCAACAGACAATTACAGAAACATCAGGAATGGCATTTAATGAACGTCCAGAAAATTCTGATGCAACAGACTCTGATTATGTTAAATTTGATGCTTATTTTGAGAAAGATGGAAAGAAATATGAGGGGATAAGAGAAGAACTTAATAATTATATAGTGTTAAAAACAGATTTAAAGGTTCTTACTACAGGTGCATTAGAGAGTGCTAGTATTGAATTAGCAGATGGCAATTTTGAAATGGTAAATAATATTAGTGAAACAGGCTTTATAAAGAGTGTAGGAACCAATAAAATAGAATTTAACGAAATGCAACCTGGTGATCAGCAACCAATTAATATTACTTTGAAACAAAATGTTGTGTTTGAGGAGAAGAGTGCTGGAAAAAAATTTAATAAAAATAGACTTTCAAAAAAAGATAATAAAATAACTTTTAAAGGTAAATATCGCAGGGCAGATGGAACAATACAAGATATTACCAAAGAAATTACTTTTAGAATTGATTGGTATGGAGAAATTCATTTTGAAAGTGACAAGAGTTTTGCACTTAAGCTAGGTGAACCAGGGACATTTATTGTGGATAAAGAGAATGAGAAAGTATATATGGTAGTGAATCCTTTTGTATACACAAAGGTACCAAATTCAGACAATGTATTGGCACCAGATGCTGCAGCAATTATAGAAGCAGATCTTCCAAAAATGAATGGGTACTTTCCAAAATCCGTTACTGTTAATGATATGGCAAAATATAAAAAAGATATACAAGAGCCGGAGTATGATAGTCAAACTGGAAAGTTAAAAATTCGTATGGAAAATCCAGTTGATGAAAATGGTGAGGGATATATTGTTGGAGTAACTTGTCAGTATAAAGTGGGTATTCTTATAGAATATCCATATCAGGCTTATGATGCAGGTGACACAACAGAAAACTATTCAATAGAAGCAAATGCATATTTAGAGGGATATTCAACAGAAGAAGAAACAGGAGAAATTGTACGTGTAAATTCAGAGAAACAATCAGAGAAATTTACTGTTAGTATAAAAGATCCAAAAGGTTCTGTACTATTGTATCATGTAAACATAGTAGAGGATTCCTTAAAAAAAGCAAATAGCAGATTAATTTATACGAAAAATGTAAATGTTGAAAGTACTTATAGAGTAGACTGGTCTGTAAATTTCTATTCATACGATAATCAAATTGAAAAATTTGTGTTTGCTGAAGATTATACAACAGCCGAGAAAATTGATGAAAGTGCTTATAAAGCAGATTTTGATCATTTTAGTGATGATAATAAACAGTATTATAATATGGAAGACTTTGTAAATTATATTGGAATTGCTGTAGACGAAAAAGCTTTTGATGTTTTAGGAGAAGACGGATATATAGAGGTTTGGGATACAGATAGCAATAGAATTATTAAAACAATAGAGCTAAGCGATGCTGGTGAATTTATACCATATGGAAATTCTGTAAAACATATTAGAATTGAAACGAATAAACCAGAGTCTGTAGGAACAATTAATATTCAAAATTATAAAGAAATAGATAATGAGGCATTGAAACAAGAATATC
>CANRMM010000012.1 GCA_947631745.1 uncultured Clostridia bacterium | reverse complement strand
TTAATTATACTACGATTTTGAGCAAAACTAAATTCCGTTCGGGACTTTGCTGGAATTTACTTTTAAATTTAAGGAAATGTAAAGAAAACAAATATTTTCCTTGCATTTGATCTAAGAATATAGTATAATAATACGCAAATAATAAAAACGATAATAAAGGACAGGATAAATATGTTATATTCTACAGAGAGCCAATGTAGGTGAGAGTTTGGTAAATAAATGATATATTTATTATCACCTTTTAGTTATTTGATAGAAATACTAAAAATAGTAAATTAAATCAAATCGTATTCTTGCGTTAAAAGAAAAATGAGTGAAAAGATATTGAATAAAGAATAAAAAAGTTCAATGCTTTTAAATTAGGTGGTACCACGGAATAAAAAGCTATTTCGTCCTAGCAATAGGATGAAATAGCTTTTTTGCGTAGAGAGTGGTCTCTAAGCTATAAGAGGAGGGAGTTTTTTCTATGAGTGAAGAAGAGAAAAAAGATTATGGTAAAACATTAAATTTACCAAAAACAGATTTTCCAATGAGGGCAAATTTGCCAGAAAGAGAACCAACTATTCAAAAAGAAGTTTTTGAAAATGGATTGTATGAAAAAATGTTAAAGAAAAATGAAGGTCACAAGTCTTTTGTATTACATGATGGACCTCCATATGCAAACGGAGAAATTCATGCAGGACATGCATTAAATAAAATATTAAAAGATACTATTGTAAGATATAAAACAATGCAAGGTTTCTATAGCCCATATATTCCTGGATTTGATACACACGGAATGCCAACTGAGAAAAAAGCAATTGAAAAATTAGGATTAGATAGAAGTAAAATACCAGTAACTCAATTTAGAGATACTTGTAAAGATTTTACAGATAAATACAAAGATGTTCAAATTGAAGGATTTAAAAGATTAGGTGTTTTAGGTGAATGGAATCATCCATACATTACCTTTGATCCTAAGGCTGAGGCAAGACAAATTGGAGTTTTTGGTGATATGTATAAAAAAGGATATATATATCAAGGACTAAAACCTGTATATTGGTGTACAGATTGCGAAACTGCACTTGCAGAAGCTGAAATAGAATATAAAGATGTAACATCAGGTTCAATATATGTAAAATTCCCAGTAAAAGATAGTAAAGGTAAATTTGACGAAAAAGATACATCTATCGTTATTTGGACAACTACTCCATGGACATTACCAGGAAATACCGGAATTACCGTAGGAGCAGATTTTGACTATAGCATTGTAGACGTAGGCAAAGAAAAATACATTATGGCAGATGCTTTAATAGACAAAGTAATGGGAATAGCAGGAATTAAAGATTACAAAAAAGTAAAAACATTCAAAGGTTCAGAACTAGAAGGAGTACTTTGTAAGCATCCATTCCTAGACAGAGATTCAAGAGTTATTATGGGTAGTGAAGATACTGTAAATGTAGAATTAACAGAAGGTACAGGAGCAGTTCATACTGCACCAAGTTATGGTAAAGAAGACTATTTGGCTGGATTAAAGAATGGCTTAGATATTATTGTAACTGTGGATAGCAAAGGTAATCAAACAGAAGGAGCAGGACCTTTTAATGGTATGTTCTATGCAAAATCAAATAAAGAAATTACAAAATGGCTTGACGAACATGGATATTTACTAAAAGAAGTAGAAATATCTCACTCATATCCACATTGCTGGAGATGTAAAAAGCCAGTTATCTTTAGAGCAACAGAGCAATGGTTTGCATCAGTAGAAGGATTTAGAAAAGAAGCACTAGATGCTATAAAAAATGTAAAATGGTATCCTTCTTGGGGTGAAGAAAGAATTGCAGGCATGATTAGAGATAGAGCAGATTGGTGTATTTCAAGACAACGTACATGGGGAGTTCCACTTCCAATTTTCTATTGTGAAGATTGTAAAACTCCGTATGTAACCGCATCTTCTATTGAAAAAGTACAAAATATTTTTGGAGAAAAAGGTTCAAATGCTTGGTATGATATGAAAACAGAAGAACTATTACCAGAAGGTGCAAAGTGTGAAAAATGTGGTCACACACATTTCAAAAAAGAAACAGATATTATGGATGTATGGTTTGATTCTGGCTCAACACATCAAAGTGTATTAGTAGAAAGAGGACTTCCATATCCAGCAGATATGTATTTGGAAGGAAACGATCAGTATAGAGGATGGTTCCAATCATCATTACTAACATCTGTTGCAACAAAAGGAGTTGCACCATATAAAGAAGTATTAACACACGGATTTGTAATAGATGGACAAGGTCGAAAAATGTCGAAAAGTCTCGGAAATGGTATAGCACCTGGAGATGTAGCAGATAAATTTGGAGCAGATATTTTAAGACTATGGGCATTATCAGCAGACTATACAGGAGACGTAAGTCTTTCTGATGATATATTAAAACAAATTTCAGAGGTATATAGAAAAATTAGAAATACAGCAAGATATATTTTAGGAAATACATCAGACTATAACCCAGATGAACCTGTAAAATATGAAGATTTACAAGAAATTGATAAATGGGCATTAACAAGACTAAATAAGTTAGTAAAAGATTGTACAGAAAATTATGATAAATATAATTTTAGCAATTGTTATCATGACATTAATCAATTCTGTGTATCAGATATGAGTAACTTCTATTTAGACATTATAAAAGATAGATTATATACTTCCAAAGCAAATTCTATTGAGAGACGAGCAGCTCAAACAACAATGTATATAATACTAGATAGTTTAGTAAAATTATTAGCACCAATGATTGTATTTACAGCAGAAGAAATTTGGAAAGCAATGGTTCACACAAAAAATGAACAAGTAGACAGTGTTATGCTAACAGACTTCCCAAAACCAAATCCTCAATATGATAATGAAGAATTAAGTGAAAAATGGGATAAAATCCTAAAACTAAAAGATATTGTTGCAAAAGAGTTAGAAAATGCAAGAGCAGATAAGATAATTGGTCATTCATTAAATGCAAAAGTAACTATTTATGCAGAAGAAAAACAATATGAGTTTATAAAAGAAAATCTTGAATTACTAAGAACAGTATTTATTATATCAGAACTAGAAGTATTAGAAAAAGAGGGAAAAGTAAAAGTAGAACAAGCACCAGGAGAAAAATGTGAAAGATGTTGGATGTATTCTACAACTGTAGGAGAAGACAAAGAAAATCCTACTATCTGCCATAGATGTAGTGAGGCTCTAAAATAAGGAGAGGATTTATGAATGAAAAAAAGCACACAAGATTAAAAAATGTTGTATATATATTAATTATTGTAGCAATTATCGCAGTAGGAATAGAGATTATTTTAAAATATAACTTTAATGATTTTGAAAAAGGAATCAGAGAAAAAGGTTTAACCACCTTTTCTCGTGATTCCGAAACAAAATATTCAAACATGAGAAGCTATAAAATGGAAAATCTAGAATATACAGATTCTATTTTTTCAAAAAATATAGAAGTAAAACCAAATACACCATATAGAGTAACTTGTATGGTAAAAACTGAGAATGTACAAAACGAAAAAAATATAATGACTGGTGGAGCACAAATTGCAATAACAGATACAACTGAATGTTCAGAAAGTATTACAGGTACACAAGATTGGACAAAACTAACATTAATGTTTAATTCTAAAAATAGAAACAATATAAATGTGGGCTTTAGACTAGGAGGATATGAAGAAAATTCAAAAGGAACAGTATGGTTTTCAGACTTTAAAATTGAAGAAGGACAACTAGACAATGATAATGAATGGAAAATGGGATGCTTCTTAATAAAAAATATGGATATTAATACAAAGATAAACGGAAAACAAACTAACATTAAACTTAGTATGACAGATAAAGACATACAAAACATAAAAGAAAATATACAAAGATTACCAGAAACATTAAAAGAAATAAGTCAAGAAAAGATGACAGCTAGTTGTGAAATTATTTCCATAGAAGAACCTTTAACATCTATTTCCTATGATGAAGAAAACGAATATTATATAGATCCAAAAGATGCATATCCATTAATAGAAGAGTATTTACAAAAAAAAGAATATGACTATATTTATGTAATAGCACGTTTTGGAGATACTAATGTAAAAAATGTTTTAGCACATGACTGGATAGGGCTAGGGGGAATGGACTACTATGGAATTGGATTTTCAAATATAAGATTACCAGATACAGATGACAATTATGTTTATACATATAATGAAAAATATAACAGATTTCCAGAAGAAGTATATGTTCATGAATTTTTACATACTTTAGAGAGAAATGAAAAAGAATATGATAATCCTAATATTGCCAAATTACACGATTATCAAAAATATGATTATATGTCAGAAGAAGGAATAAAATTAAAAAAATGGTATACTGCATATATGCAAAATACAGTTAAAGATAAAGATGGAACAGCAGTTGGATTAACTAATAATAGCTATACATCAAAACCAATACATGAAAGTAATTTTAAAGATGCACATGAATTAGATGCATTACAAGAACCACAAAATCTTATAGAAGAATTAGGAATATTAGTTAATAAAATGATAAATACATTTCAAAAAAGTTAGAAAGGGAAAAAATGAAAGTAACAGAATTTAACTATGAATTACCAGAAGAATTAATAGCTCAAGTACCAATAAAAGATAGAACATCATCAAGATTAATGGTATTACATAGAGATAATGAAAAAATAGAACATAAAATTTTCAAAGATATTATAGACTATTTAAAACCAGGAGACTGCCTAGTAAGGAATAACACAAAAGTTATTCCTGCTAGACTTTATGGTATTAAGGATGAAAGTGGAATTCAAGTAGAATTTCTACTTTTAAAACGCTTTGAAAATACAAATGAAGAAATATGGGAAGCAATGGTAAGACCAGGAAGACGTCTAAAAATAGGTACGAAAGTTACTTTCGGAGATGGTATATTAAAAGCAGAAATATTAGAAACTTTAGAGGGAGGAAATAGAAAAGTAAAATTTGAATATAAAGGGATATTCAATGAAATACTTGATCAAATTGGACTTATGCCATTACCTCCATATATTCATGAAAAATTAAAAGACAAAGAACGTTACCAAACTGTATATGCTAAATATGAAGGATCAGCAGCAGCACCAACAGCAGGTCTACACTTTACAGAAGAACTACTAGAGAAAATTAATCAAAAAGGTGTAGAAATAGCTAATGTAACATTACATGTTGGAATTGGAACTTTTAGACCAGTAAAAGTAGAAAATGTGGAAGAGCATCACATGCATACAGAGCATTTTTACATAAAAAAGGAAGATGTAAAAAAAATAAACAAAACAAAGCAAAATGGAGGCAGAATTATAGCAGTAGGAACAACTTCTTGCAGAGTTTTAGAATCTATTAGTGATGAAAACGGTTTAGTAAAAGAAACAGAAGGCGATACAGGAATTTTTATATATCCAGGATATAAATTTAAGTGCATAGATGGTCTTATTACAAATTTTCATTTACCAGAATCAACTCTTATTATGCTAGTATCTGCTTTTGCAAATAAAGAATTTATTATGAAAGCATACAACGAGGCAGTAAAAGAAAAATATCGTTTCTTTAGCTTTGGAGATGCTATGTTTATTACATAATTAATAAAAGGAGAATTTATGAAACCAGCGATAACATATGAACTATTACATATAGATAAAAATTCAGGAGCAAGAAGAGGAGTTGTACATACACCTCATGGAGATATTCAAACTCCTGTTTTTATGCCAGTAGGAACACAAGCCACAGTAAAATCTATGACACCAGAAGAACTAAAAGAAGAAGTAGGAGCACAGATTATTTTATCAAATACGTATCATTTGTACTTAAGACCTGGACACGAAATTGTAAAGGAAGCAGGTGGTCTTCACAATTTTATGAAATGGGACAGGCCTATTTTAACAGATTGTGGTGGATTCCAAGTATTTAGCCTAAGTGATTTAAGGACAATTAGTGAAGAAGGAGTAGAATTTAAGTCTCACTTAGATGGAAGTAAGCATTTATTTACACCAGAAAAAGTAATGGAAATAGAAGAAGCATTAGGAGCAGATATTATAATGTCTTTTGATGAATGCTGTCCATATCCTTCAACTTATGAATATACAAAAGATTCCATGGAAAGAACAACTAGATGGGCAATTAGATGTAAAGAAGCTCATAAGAACATAGAACAACAAGGATTATTTGGAATTATTCAAGGAGGATTCTTCGAAGATTTAAGAAAACAAAGTGCAGAAGAATTAATTGCATTAGATTTTCCTGGTTATGCAATTGGTGGAATCAGTGTTGGGGAACCAAAAGAAGAATTTTTAAAAATGCTATATTATACAACTCCACTAATGCCAGAAAACAAACCAAGATATTTAATGGGAGTAGGAACACCAGATTATTTGATAGAAGCAGCTTTAGCAGGAATTGATATGTGTGATTGCGTTCTTCCAACAAGAATTGCAAGAAATGGAACAGCAATGACTTGGAATGGAAAAGTTGTTGTTAGAAATGCAACTTATGAAAGAGACTGGGGACCTCTTGATCCGGAATGTGACTGCTACACTTGTAAAAATTATACAAGAGCGTATATCAGGCATTTAGTAAAGGCAAATGAAATATTAGGAATAAGATTATTATCAATACATAATTTAAGATTCTTGACGAAATTAATGGAAAGAGTTAGAATAGAAATAGAGCGAGATAATTTGTTAGAATTCAGAAAAGAATTTTACAAAAAGTACGGATATACCAAAGAATAAAAGGAGGTTCAAATGGATTTAATAGATGATGAACAACAAAACAAAAGTAAAAACAAATTTAAAGGAGTAATGATAAGTATTTCAGTTGCAATTGTTATTCTAATAGGAATTAGCATAGTATTACTTGTAATGATTGATAATATTCAGCGCAGTACATTAAAATTAACAATAGACGGAGTACCAATTTCAAGTTTTTCTAATGATCTATTTATATTCGAAAATAATAAATTATATGTAGCAATTAAAGATTTTGCAACGATGAATGGATATAAAGCATACAACGGAGATCAAGAACATCTAGAAGAAGACGTAAAAAAATGTTATATAGATAATGATTTTGAACAAGCATCATTTGAATTAAATTCAAACATCATTCATAAAACAAATACAGACAGTGAATATTTTACAATTGAAGACCCAGTAATTATGAAAAATAATAAATTATATGTTGAAATAAAAGGAATGCAGATAGGTGCAAACTGTGTTATTTCATACAATTCATCAAATAATCAAGTTGTCATAAATACACTTCCATACCTAATTGCTTATTACGGAAATATGTATCCTAATTCAGTAGTAATGAAAAAAGAGGCTACATTTAATAATCAAAAAGCACTATTATATAATATGGTAGTGGTTATGAATGAAAATAAAAAATACGGAGTTATTAGCACAGATGGTAAGGAAATAATCGGAACTAAATATGCTAATATAGAGTTCATAGAAGGTAGTGAAAACTTTATTGTAAAAACAGAACAAGGAAAAATGGGAATTGTAACCAATAAAGGAAATACAAAAATTGAAGCTATTTATGATAATATTAAACAAATAGATAAAGACTTAAAATTGTATCTAGTAAAAAGCAATCAAAAACAAGGCGTTTTAAATGATAATGGAAATACTGTTATCTATTTAGAATATGATACAATAGGAATTAATACAAGTGATTACCAAAGTAATGACATAAAAAATCAATATATATTATTTAACAAATGCATACCAGTAGAGAGAGACCATAAATGGGGAATATTCGATATTAATGGAAATGAAATTCTTCCAGTAGAATATGATGGATTAGGGTGTACAAAAACTACAGGTGCAAATAACTTATTAATAATACCAGAATATGAGGGCATTGTTATTTTAAAAGGAAATCGATATGGTTTAATAAATGCTGACGGAAAAGAACTAATCCAATGTGTATTAGACAGGTTTTATTCAGTTACAAAATCAGGAATAGATACTTATTATATGACACAAGGTGAAAACACATACAACGTAATTGATTATATTAAACAATTTGTATTTCCACAAACGGAAACAGAGGAGAACAACAATAATACTTCAGAAAATACTACTTCAGAAGAAAATGAACAAGAAACTAATACAACAAATGACACAGAAGATGAACAAACAGATACAGAAAATGAACAATCAGCATAATAATACAAGAATAGGAGTAAAATTTCAATTTACTTCTATTTTTTTGTATATTAAATAAAACATAAAAAAATGTTCTAATGCAGATGATGTAGAATAAGATGTATAAAAAATAATAGAGGAGGAATAATTTTGAATACTACAATAGAAAATAAAAAAAGTATCAATACAAACTTTATAAGAGTGATAAAGGGAAGCATTTTTGCTATAATACTTTCACTTATTGCATTATTTATATATGCAACATTACTAACGAACACAAATATATCAGAAAATACTATGGTCCCTGTTGTTATTACAATATCAGGTATTAGTATTCTTATAGGTAGTTCTATTAGCAGTTTAAAAATAAAAAAACAAGGAATGCTAAATGGAGCTTTAGTAGGAATTATTTATATGATAGTACTTTATAGTATCTCTAGTATTATCTTATGTAGCTTCCAGATAGGGGTAAATACAATCATCATGATATCAGTTGGTATGATAACAGGGATGGTAGGAGGTGTTATTGGAGTAAATTTATCATAATATTTTACTAAAACTGTTGATATTTTTGGATATTTAAGATAAAATCATAAAGTAGATTTTTTAAACAATGGAGGAAAACATGATAACTTTAAATGATGTAAAAGAAAATCTTGAACTGAAAACGCTAATTGCAAGCTCTCAAAAGCAATTAAATGCACTGGGATATACAGAACATTCTATAAGACATATTACCATTGTCTCAGAAAGAGCAGGGAAAGTGTTAGAAACTTTAGGATATCCAGAAGAAAGAATAGAATTAGCTAAAATTGCAGGTTATATGCATGACATAGGAAATGGAATTAACCGAGTGGATCATGCACACACAGGAGCTATTCTAGCATATGAAATTCTGAAAGACATGGGAATGGATGCAGAAAAAAGAACAGAAATTATGATGGCGATTGGAAACCACGATGAACAGACAGGAACAGCAGTAAGTGACATATCTGCAGCTTTAATATTAGCAGACAAATCAGATGTGCATAGAGATAGAGTCGTTAATACCAATTTATCAACTTTTGATAAACATGATAAAGTAAATTATGCTGTTACAAATGCAGATTTTAAGTTAGATAAAGAAGAACGAAAAGTTACTTTAAATCTAACTATCGACACGAAAATATCACCAGTTTTAGATTATTTTGAAATATTTATGGATAGAACAATGATGAGCAAATATGCAGCAAAATATTTAGGAATATGGTTTGAATTAATTATTAATGATACAAAGTTATTATAAGTAATAACAATAAGGAAGGAATGAAAAAAATGAAATTAAACAAAAAACTAGGAAGTGCACTTATTATACTATCAATTATACTCGTTTCATTAGTATCATTTGTAGGAATATATGTGCAAAACAAAGCTAATATGGAAGGATTAGTAGAACAATACACTCTTGGCAGTGATTTAAATGGATACGTAAAGGTAATTTTTGCAGTAGATGACACAGTAAATACTACTTATTATGATAAGGATGGCAACAAAGTAGCAGAAAAAACAGAAGATGGAACAGAAAAACAAGTACCAGTTAATCCAGAAGAAAATTTAACAAGAGAAAATTATCTTGCAGCAAGAAAAATTATAGAAGAAAGATTAGAACAAGTAAGAGCAAGTGACTATATTTTAAAACAAGATGAAGAAACAGGAAAAATAGAGTTATATTTACCAGATGATGATTATATAAATCTATCGGTATCAGCTGTATATACAACAGGAAAATTTACAGCAGAAGATGATGAAGGAAATGTATTGTTAGATAGTTCAGACATTAAAGAAGCAAGAGCAATGTATGAAAGAACAGAAACTAGTATAATACCTAGATTAATAATTACATTAAATGATGAAGCAGAAGAAAAAATAAAAAATATTAATGATAATTACCTTAATGCTGTGGAAGTAGATGAAGAAGGCAATGCAACAACAAAATCTTTAAGCTTAAAATTAGATGATACTTCATTAGGAACATTAAGTGATGCAATTACAAATAAAACAATATCAATAGATCAAAGCATTAATGAAGCAGGATATTATGCAATATTCCTTAACAGCAAGCCACTACCAGTAACTTATGAAGTACCAACACAAACAAAATATATTAATTCAGACATCACAGATGAAGTAATAGTTACAATAGGACTAGCAGTAGCAATTATTATTATTGTTGCATTAGTATTATTAATTGTAAAATATAAAAAGAATGGATTATTAGCAAGTATATCATATATTGGTTATGTAGCATTATTGCTATTAATCATAAGATATACTCAGGTTCCAGTTTCAATAGAAGGAGCTTTCGGAATTCTAATTAACTTTGTATTAAATTATATCTTTTTAGCAAACTTGTTAAAAGTAATGAAAGAAGAAAATGCAGAAATAAAAGTGGCATACCATAAAGAAATACTTGCTATGTTATGGGTATTAATTCCAATGATAATTTTAGGCATTATATTTGCATTAGCATCATGGCTAACAATATATAGCTTTGGTTCAGTTATCTTTTGGGGAATATTACTAATGTTTGCATATCATTTCGCTATAACGAGAACATTATTTATATGCAGTACAAAAAAAGAATAATAGAAAGAAGGGCAAAAAATGAAGAAAATAATATATGCAATTTTGGCAGGTATCATTGTTATTGGAGCAATTTTAATTTGTACAATAGGACTAAATGTAGATCTCATATATAAAAGAAATGTAGAACTAGATGTTAACATAGGAAAAAGCTTTGAAATTAATGATGTAAAACAAATAGTTGGAGAAGTATTTCCTGGAGAAAAAGCAATTCTACAAAAAATTGATTTCTTTGATGAATCAGTAGCAATCATATTGCCAGAGAGAAAAAATGAAGATTTAACAGATAAATTAGAACAATTAAACACAAAAATTAATGAAAAATATGAAGTAGAAAATAAAGTAGAAGAAATTGAAATTTACCATAATCCAAAAGTAAAATTATCAAGCATATTAAAACCATATATTGCGCCAATTGCTATAGCTACTGCTATTATTCTAGCTTATGTAGCAATAAGATATAGAAAAATAAGTATATGGAAAACACCACTAACATATGCTATATCAATTATAGGCGTAGAAGCAGTATATTTAGGATTACTTGCAATTACAAGAATTCCAATAAATAGATTGACAATTCCAGTAGGATTAATACTATATGTAATAACAGTTAGCGTTTTAGAATATAGATATGAGAAAAAATTAAAATAAATGTAATATTAGGACAAAGTACCAAAATTCGACAATATTAATATATTATTATTAATATTGTCTTTTTTATTGCTTAAAAATTTAAGGAAGTGAATAATATTATGTTTCGAAGAATCAAAAAAATTTTATATAGAAGTATTGAATCAAGGGAAATATCATATAAAAAATTGCAAGAAATGATGAAAATAAACCATAATATAGTATTAATAGATGTAAGAAGTTCTCAAGAATTTGCAGAAAACCATTTAATAGGTGCTGTTAATATACCAGTATTTGACTTAGAGGAGAAAATAGAAACAATTATAAAAGATAAAGAGCAATACATTATTGCTTATTGTTCTACTGGAAGTAGAAGCAAGAGAGCAAAAGAAATACTTGAAAATATGAATTATGAAAATGTTTATCATTTGAAAAATGGACTAGATGGAATTTAAAAAAGAACTTTATTTTCCTCTGCACATTTTAAAGAAAGCAGAATAAAATATGTATAACGAAAAGTATTTTAGTAGATAATATTGAATAGAGGAAAGGAGAATATCCTAAATGAAATCATATTGCATAAAAATAAATGATGAAGAAATAATAGCTTATCTACTAAATAAAATAGAAGAAACAGATTTAGAGGGTATTTATTATTGTAGTAAAGAATTTAAGTTATATCAGAATGTTATTTTGCACTATACGGGAAATGAAATTCAAAAATTTGAAAATATTGTAACAGATATTATTACAAGTACAATTATAGAATTTTTCGAAGAAAAGATAATCAAAAGAATGATTAATAGTAATTACTTTTATTTTGATGAATATGAAAGAAAAATTATATTAGAAAATTGCAAAGGAATATTAAAAACAGAGCAAAAAGAAAAACAGGAAATTTTATTTAATGAAATAAAAAAATATATACAAGAAAAGAACAAAATTGTATTAGAAGGAGTCATTAATTTTAGAATTCCAAGATATAAAAAAATATTAGATGAAATTGTGGATATGGCAGTGAATCAATATATTATTGAAAAAGAATATAGTGAATTTATAAGTTTATTAAAAAACTATGTTAATAATACTCCATCTGAAATAGAAAGCCTACATTTAATTTATTCAAATGGAGAATCTATACTATTAGATGATGATAAAAATATGATATCTGTTTCAGACAACATTTTTAATGCAAAATATCTTTCAGACATTTCTTTTTCATCAAATGATTTAGCACTTAATACATTACTAAATTTATTGCCAGCTAAACTTGACATTCATATTATTGACGTAGAAGATGAATTTATTGAAACACTGAAACGTATTTTTGATGATAGAGTTAGTATTTGTAAAGAATGTAATATATGTAAAACTTATAGATTAATTCATCACGCTAAGATACTAAATTAACGTCAAGTGAAAAGTCAAATGTAATTTGTACCAACAAAATTTGGCGAAACAGTTGAAAAAATTCAAAATAAATATTAAAATATATATTGCTGCATTAATAATGCAGCAATACTAGTTAATGATATATATATATAAAGAAAGGATAGATAGAACAATGATGAGAAAAACAAAAATTATATGTACATTAGGGCCAGCAGTAGACGATGAAGAAAAATTAGAAGAATTAATCAAAGCAGGAATGAATGTTGCTAGACTTAACTTTTCACATGGCGATTACGAAGAACAAGGAAGCAGAATTGCAATGTTCAAAAAAGTAAGAAAAAAACTACAATATCCAGTTGCTTTATTATTAGATACAAAGGGACCAGAAATCAGAATAGGAAAATTTAAAACAGGAGAAGCAATGTTACAAGAAGGTGACATGTTTACTCTTGTAAACGAAGATATAGAAGGAGACAATACACAAGTATCAGTTTCTTATAAAAACTTATACAATGAATTAGAAATTGGAACTAGAATTCTTGTAAATGATGGACTAATTGAACTTAGAGTAGAAGAAATTAAAGGAAAAGATTTAGTTTGCAAAGTTATAAATGGTGGAAAACTATCAAATAGAAAGAGTATTAATATACCAAACTCAAAAATTAATTTACCAAGCATGACAGAAAAAGATATATCTGATATTAAATTTGGTATTGAAAATAATTTTGATTACATAGCAGCTTCTTTTATTAGAACAGCTGAAGATATTATTAACATCAAAAAAGTTCTAAAAGAAAATGGTGGAGAGCAAATAAAAGTAATTGCCAAAATAGAAAACAGACAAGGAATAGATAATTTTGACAAAATCCTCGAAGTAGCAGATGGAATTATGGTAGCAAGAGGAGACCTAGGAGTAGAAATTCCTATGGAAGAAGTTCCAATCCGTCAAAAAGAATTTATTAGTAAATGCTGTAGAGCAGGAAAGCCAGTTATTACAGCAACTCAAATGTTAGAGTCTATGGTAAATAATCCAAGACCAACAAGAGCAGAAGTAAGTGACGTGGCAAATGCAATTTACGATCAAACAAGTGCTATTATGCTTTCAGCAGAATCAGCAGCTGGAAAATATCCAGTAGAATGCGTAAAAACAATGGACAGAATAGCAAGAACAGTAGAAGAATCTATCAATTACTGGAAAAGATTTAAAAATAGAGAATATGAATTATATGGAAATAAAGACTATGAATACAATTTAAACTATTCTACTTGTATGACAGCAATGAACTTAGAAACAAAAGCAATCTTTGCGTATACAAATACAGGAAGGACAGTAAAAAATCTAGCAGGCTTTTTGCCAAAATGTCCTATCTATGCTGTAACAGATAATATTGTAATATATAAACAATTAGCATTAGTTTTCGGTGTAAGACCAATTTATGTAGAACATAAAGATGACATCGATGAGATGATCAAAGAAGGAGTAAAGATAGCAGAAGAAGTAGGCATTATAGAAAAAGGCGATTTAGTTGTCATTGCAGGAGGAGCATCAATCTTAACAGACAACAGTGCACATCAAATGAATAAGACAATTGGAGGAGTACTAACAGTATAATTGTCACTTTTGTCACTTTGGGGACGTTCTTTTCTGTGACATTTTTGTCACTTTAGGGACGTTCTTTTTTGTGACATTTTGAATAAGAAAAAAGAGTATTTTTTGTTATTAAACAATATTTTTGATAACGAAATGTACTCTTTTTTTATGTGAAATTCATGTAAAAAAGAATAAAAAAATTTTAGTACAATAAAATTTATTATAGGCAAGCTATGTCACACTTTTATATTTTTGTCATATTATGTAATATAACATATTAATAAGGAGGAAAAAGAAATATGTATAGAAGATATGGCAGAAATTGTGGATGTCAATGTAACAATCCTGCAATAGAAACAGCTTGTAAAGATGCAGGAACAAATGCAGAATATGCATCATGTAACTGCTGTGGTCAAGATACAGATAATACTTCAAGTTGTGGTTGTGGATTTGATGAAGGAAATAATATTTTCCCAGATAATCCTATGCTTGCACAAAGTTATGTTCCAATGCAATATTTGGATAAAACTTTTACACCTTGCTGTGGCTTAAAAATGGGAACAATATTCCCTGAATTAGTAAGCCCATATAGACCATGTCAAGGTATGGAAGAAATTGCTTATTTAAAAGCAAGAAATGAAATTGGAGAGGGGTGCAATAGATAAAATGGAAAATGACAATGATAACAGAAACTGCGGATGTGGAAATAATTCAAATATGAATTGCTATTATGCTCCAGAAGGAATTAATGCGGCTTTTGGATATAATACAGCATCAACGCTTGCAGATGATATGAATTGTAATTGTGAAAACAATACAAATGAATGTTGGAATAATAGAGATGAAGTAAGAGAAAAAATGATGAAAGAGATTAAGTGCTTAAATTTTGCCATCATTGAACTTGCTGAATATTTAGACACCCATCCAGATGATAGAAAAGCTATTTGCTTACACAAAGAATATTGCAATGAATTAAATGAAATCAAGGATAAATATCAGAAAGTATTTGGCCCATTAAGTATCTATCATCCATGCAATAAATGGAGATGGCTTGAGGAGCCTTGGCCTTGGGAAAGGAGTGATTTTAATGTGGACTTATAATAAAATATTAGAATATCCTATAAATATTAAATCTCCTAATCCAAGACTTGCAAAATTTATAATTTCTCAATATGGTGGACCTGATGGAGAACTTGCAGCATCACTTCGTTATTTATCACAAAAATTTGCAATGCCAGACCAAAAGTCAAAAGCAATTTTGAACGATATTGGTACAGAAGAATTAGCACACTTAGAAATGGTAGGAACCATCGTTCATAAGTTAACAGAAGGAGCTAGTATAGAGGAGATTGAGCAAGCAGGACTTGGAGAATATTATACTGACCGTGGAGTAGATGTATATCCTCAATCAGCTGGCGGTGCTCCATTTACAGCAGCATATATTGCATGTAAGGGTGATCCTATAGCAAACTTGCAAGAAGATTTAGCAGCAGATGTTGCTCATTTGATTATACAATAGTACAAATTGACAATTTTATGTAAATATATTATAATATAAATATACTTGATGAACATTTTTTACTCCGTTTCATCAAAGTACAAGCAACATAGAAAGCACTAATGTGCAAGGAGGCTAATCTTATGGATTATGAGGCTTTATGTCTTATCATCAGGTTCAATCCCGGTAGCGTACTCTCTTATAAAGAAGGTCTAGGCTACAAGATTGTGGCCAGCGCTGACACCACATTCGCTATCCCTAGCGACGTAAAGCGTGTGGGAGGGCCTACGCATTTCCATCTGGTATCATCAGATAAAGAGATAATCTGCTGGGTTACTCTTGAATAAGAGGAAGCCTAAAAAAGAAATTTCTTTCTCTCTCTCCTAGGAGAGAGTTTTCTTTTTGTTATAAATAACAAAGCATAAGTATTTTGTCTATTGAATAGTATTTTACTAAACGAGGTGTATTCAAAATGGACACAATAGTATGTGAAAATATATTTGTTTCAGAGAGCGAAACAGACAGAAGTAATGCTTTTAATGAGACTTGGCAAATCGTAGTAAATTTAATGTTAAATAAACAAAACTAGAGAGAGTAGTTTACAAGAACCAATATTATATGCTATATATTGGTTCATTTTATTTTTTTCTGATAGGAGGAAATTATAAAATGAATGAAACAAATACTTTGCAAATTAATGATGAAACAGAAGAGTTTAAGGCAGTTGTGGAAAAGAAAAGACATAGAGTAGCAATTTATTGCAGATTATCACAAGAAGATAGAAATAAGAAAAATAAGGAAGATGAAAGTGAGAGTATTAAAAATCAAAAGATAATGTTGACAGAATATGCCAACAGCAATGAGGATTGGGAGATAGTAGGTACATTTGTTGATGAGGATTGGGCAGGAATGAATCAAGATAGACCAAATTATAATAAAGTACTAGAGTTAGCAGAACATGGAAAGATTGATATTGTTCTATGTAAAAGTCTAAATAGATTTACAAGAGATAGTATTGTGGTTGAACAGTATGTACTTGAGAAATTTAAGGAATGGAATGTGAGGTTTATTGGTTTAGTTGATAATACAGATACAGCACTAAAAGGAAATAGAAAATCTATTCAAATAAATGGATTAACAAATCAATGGTACATAGAAGATATGTCAGATAGTATAAAATCAGCACTTGATATAAAAAGAAATAAAGGAGAATATATTGGCAGTGTGCCATTGTATGGCTATTTAAAAGATCCTAATAAAAAAGGACATTTAATCATTGACCCAGTTGCATCAAAAGTAGTAAAACAGATATTTTTATTATACAACCAAGGTATGGGAAAAACATCCATAGCACGAGAGTTAAATAATCAAGGAATACCAAATCCAACTGAGTATAAAAGACAACAAGGCATTACATACAGGACCATACCAAACAAGTTAGGCACACAGTGGAAATATTTTTCAATATCAGATATATTGAAAAATGAAATGTACATAGGAAATATGGTACAAGGTAAGTATGGCAGTGTATCTTTTAGAACTAAAAAGAATAAACCTAGACCAAAAGACAAGTGGTTTAGAGTTGAAGGAACACATGAGGCAATAATTGATATTAATTTGTGGAATAGTGTGCAGAGCAAAAACAACAACAATTATAAACCATATAAAGGTGGTAAAATAGGTATATTTGCACAGAAATGCAAATGTGAATATTGTGGTTATACTATGAAATCTTGTAAATCACACAATGACAGATATTTAAGATGTTCTACAAGACAAGTAAACAAAAGTGATTGCATAGGCAGTTTTATATCAGAGGAAGTATTAAAAAAAGCCGTTTTGAAAGAATTAAACTTGTTAATAAAGAGATACTTAAATGTAGAACAATTAGAAGAAAAGATTATCTTAAAAAAAGTTGGAAATGAAAAAGAACAATTGCAAGAAGAAACATCTCAGTATGAAAGAAATATAAACAAATATTCAAAAGCATTAAAAGATTTATTCATACAAAAAGTAAATGAACATATTACAGAAGAAGAGTTTATATTACTAAGTACAGAGTTAAGGAAAGACAAAGAAATCATAGAACAGCAGTTGATACAAAAGAAAGATAAACTATTAGAACTTTCAAATAATCAAGAAACAGTAAAGTCAAAAAAAGAAGTATTAGAGCAATATATAAATGTAACTGAATTATCAAGAGAAATGGTAGATAATTTAATTGAATATATAGAGGTTGGACAGAAAGACCCAAAAACTCACAAGAAAACAATTAGGATACATTGGAAAATTTAATCATTGTATTATTATGTTGTATCATCAAGGTTGCAACAGAGCAAAAAGCAAGGGCAACGTATGAAAAACTAATTGATTTATGTAGAGATGAGCCAGATGTTCTAGATCCACTTCGTTTCTTAAGACAAAGAGAAGTTGTTCACTTCCAAAGATTTGGTGAAGCACTTCGTGGCGTTCAAGATAAATTAGCAGAAAAGAAATTTTATATGAATAATAACAACATGAATAATACAAACAATAATGATTGCGGTTGCGGAAGATAAAATTAATAAAGGGATTATATTCTGAAAACTATATAAAAATATAGTTAAGAATATTAATCCCTTTATTCTTATAAATTTACCATAATTTGATAAGTGCATGCAAATGAGAATCATCTTCGCTTTTTATTGTAACAAAGTGAGCATTTTCTGAAAAATTATAAAAACATTTTGCAGTATCACCTAATTTCATTCCTTTTTTATATGTAATAATAATGTTATTACATTCCTCAGCAGTATAAATTTCAAAAGGAAGAGTTTCATAAGCTAAATACAAATAATTAATATTATTCATATGTTTATTGATATCAATATCTCTTCTTTGAGTTGTATAAAAATAGGTAGGAGTAGTAAGAAGAGGCTCGGATAACTTTTCTATATCTGCTTCTTCAAAAACAGCTCTATCTTCAGGATTATATCTTAAAAAAATATCATCAGTAATTTTTTCTATACTAGATTTAGCAAGGTTAATTAAAGCCCATTTTGAAGTAGCAATACAAACAACCTCTCCAGATTCATCTAAAACTTCAAAGTCACGATAAGTATAAAATTTTTGAGAAGGTCTTGCCCAAGTTCTTGCAGTTAACACTGTCCCATAAGAAACACGTTTTAAAATTTTTATTTTCCAAGCAAGTAAAACCCATGAAAGCTGAATAATAGGAATATCCTTAATTCCAAAATTTACTGTATCTGAATGTTTGCAAGCAACATCTTCTAAAATACTAAGCATACCAGGATTAGTTATAACAGCCTTATCATTAACATAGTTAATTCCAACTTTATATTTATATTCAAAAATAGCCATAAATAATTACCTTCTTTCCAATAAAAGAAATTATACCATAATTAAATACAATAAAGCAAATAAAAATCTATATAGAATATGAGCAATAAATGTGATACAATACCTATGAAATAATTTATAGAGTAGGAAAAGTAAAAATGGAAGAACTAGAAAATTGCCAAATATGTCCACATAGATGTAAGATTAACAGATTAATAGGTAACAAAGGAAGATGTAGGTGTGATGACAAAATAAAAATAGCATTAGCATCAATTCATTACTATGAAGAGCCTTGCTTAAGTGAAGGAAATGGATCAGGAACTATATTCTTTACAAACTGCAATTTGAATTGTATTTATTGCCAAAATTATGAAATTAGTCAGCAGGGAAAAGGAAAAATAATATCAATTGAAGAACTAGCAAATATTATGATAGAACAACAAGAAAAAGGTGTAAATAATATTAATCTAGTAACACCTACTATGTATGCTTATCAAATTATAGAGGCAATAAAATTAGCTAAAAATAATGGTCTAAACATTCCAATTATATATAACACAAACGGATATGAAAATGTAGAAACTATAGAAGCTTTAGAGGGATATATTGATATCTATTTGCCAGATTTAAAATACTATTCAGATATACTATCAAAAAAATATTCAAAAGTAGAAAAGTATTTTGAAGTTGCAACAAAAGCAATTAAAAAAATGTATGAACAAGTAGGAAAAGCAGAATTTAACGGAAAAGGAATTATGCAAAAAGGAGTAATGATAAGACATCTGATTTTACCAAATCATATACAAAATACGAAACATATTTTAAAATGGATAAAAGAAAATATGCCAGAAGATGTATATGTGAGCATTATGGCACAATATTTTCCAACTTATAAAGCAAAAGAAAATGAAGAATTATGTCAAAAACTAACCAAAAAAGAATACAAAGAAATTGAAAAATTTTTCTACACATTAGACTTGAAAAATGGCTATATTCAAGAGCTAGGAGAGCATGAAGAAGAATATGTTCCAAAATGGGATTAAACTATTTACTTTTAAAAAATATATAGATATAATACAGCAAAGGAGGAAATAACAATGACACAAGCGGACAAACATTTTATAGAAACATGTAAAAAAATTATAGAAGAAGGATATTCATCAGAAGGAACAGGAGTAAGAACAAGATGGCAAGATGGAGCAGAAGCAAATTATATTTCATTAGTTGGAGTAACAAATGTATATGATGTCGGAAAAGAATTTCCTATGATTACACTAAGAAATAATAGTAAAACAGTTATGAGAGCAATTGATGAAATATTATGGATTTGGCAAAAAAAATCAAATAAAATTAGTGAGTTAAATTCTCATATATGGGATCAATGGGCAGGAGAAGACGGAACAATTGGAAAAGCATATGGATATCAATTCTCAAAAAAATATAAATTTAAGACTAAAGAAGGTATAAAAGAAATGGATCAAATAGATTATGTACTATATCTATTGAAAAATGATCCAGCAAGTCGTAGAATTATGACCAATTTATTTAATCATGAAGAACTAAAAGATATGAATTTAGAACCATGTGCTTATGGAACACAATGGCTAGTAAAAGGTGGAAAGTTACATCTAATTTTAAACCAACGTTCACAAGATATGCTAGCAGCTAATGGTTGGAATACAATGCAATATGCAGCATTGTTATGCATGTTTGCACAAATAGCAGGACTAGAAGTAGGAACTCTAACACATAATATAGGAGACTGTCATATTTATGATAGACATATTCCTATCATTCAAAAACTAATAGAAGCAAAACCGATGGATGTAAGTCCAAAACTAGTTATTCATAATCCAACTAAAAACTTTTATGACTTCAAAGTAGAAGACTTTGAAATTCAGGATTATGATTATAATCATGATGTAGAAATTGGAAAGATACCAGTAGCTATATAGTAAAAAATCTAAACTATCAAAAAAGGAGAGAAAAAAATGTTAAGTTTAATTGTTGCAGTATCAGAAAATAATGTTATAGGAAAAGATAATAAAATTATATGGCATATACCAGAAGACCTAAAAAGATTTAAAGAATTAACAACAGGACATACCATTATTATGGGAAGGAAGACATTCGAATCATTAGGAAAAATATTACCAAATAGAAAACACATTGTTTTAACAAGAGATTTAGATTATAAAGTAGAGGATGAAAATGTTGAAATAGTAAATGATATAGAGTCATTAGAAAGTCATCTAAATAATGAAGAGGAAAACTTTGTAATAGGAGGAGCTATTATTTATAGACAACTAATGCCAAAAGTAAGTAAAATGTATGTAACAAGAATTCATGAAAAATTTGAAGGAGATGCTTATTTCCCAATCATAAATCAAGAAGAATGGAAAGAGATAGAAAGAACACAAGGAATAAAAGATAATGAAAATCCATATAATTATGAATTTATTACTTATGTAAGAAAGTAGAAGAAAAATGGAAAAAACAATAGAGAAAAAAAGAGATAGTAATTTTGAATTATTAAGAATTATTGCAATGTTAGCGATAATATCTTTTCACTATATTATAGAAAACAAATTAATGAACTTTCAAAATGGTAGCACTGGAGAAAAAATTATATTTTCATTTATATATATTTTAACATTAGTATGTATCAATAGTTTTATATTAATTAGCGGATATCATTTAATTAATTCAAAATTTAAAATACAGAAAATAATACGATTGTGGGGATTAGCAATATTTTATTCACTTGGAATATATTTTTTCTATTTAATAGTAGATAGTAATATTATAGACAAAACTACTACAGCTATAAGAATGCGTACATTTGCCCCGATTCTAAATGCTAACTATTGGTTTTTAGTACCATATTTAGCATTATACATTATTTTCCCATTTTTAAATAAAATGATAAAAAGTCTAAATAAACAACAATTAAAAATACTACTAATAATATTTTTCATTTTGCTATCTGTACTATATAATGTTACAACTCTTTTAGATATATTTGAACCAATTAATGGTCATAGCTTTTTATGGTTTATATTCATATATGCAATAGGAGCATATATAAAACTATATTCTTCGAAAGAGAAAAAAGAAAAATTACATAAATATAAATACTTAATTTTATATTTTATTACTGCACTAATAGGATTTATCATTAATATATTACTAGAAACAATAAAAGGAACAGATATTACACTAAATCTATTAAGTGAAAGATTATTAACTTTTAATTCTGTATTTGCTGTAATAGAATCGATATCACTATTTATGTTTTTTAAAGATGTACAAATAAAGAATAAAATAGTAAATAACATAATTACATGGATTTCACCCAATATTCTAGCAGTTTATTTACTACATGCCCATCATATAAGTCAAATGGTATTATGGCACATGACTGGTTTCAGTATAAACTTAAGCACAATGGAAAATCATATACTTCACTATATTATTTGTGTTATAGTCATTTTTACAATTGGCATTATAATAGAACAAATACGAAGATGGATATTCAAATTAGTATTAAAAATACCAATATTTAAAAAGTTACAAGAAAAAGTACATAAAAAATATGAAAAAATAAATAATAAAATTAATGAAATAATACCAAATGATACATAAAATAATGCCTAAAATCTATTGAAATTTAGCAAAAACACTTGACAAATTAACGAAAAGGGTGTAAAGTATATTAGCATTACAAAAATAATGCTAATATTTTTTTGCGATGCAAAATGTTACTAAGGAAGTGATTAGGTGGAAAAACATGTTGAAGTAAGTATGCTATGCCAAATATATGGCAAAATGCTAACAGAAAAACAATATGAATTTATCAATGATTACTATAACAACGATTTATCACTTTCAGAGATAGCAGAGAATAATAATATCACAAGACAAGCAGTAAGAGATGTAATAAAGAAAGGGGAGAACAAACTTTTCGAGTTAGAAGAAAAGCTTTTATTTATGAAGAGGATGTCAAATCAAGAAAAGCAAATACAATTAATACTAGAGCAATTAAGTAAAATTCAGGATTCGTCAGATAAAAAAGCACAAAAAATACTTGAGAATATTAGAAAAGAATTAATTTGCTTAAACTAAAAAACAAAAGGAGGAAACAGTATGGCATTTGAAGGATTATCAGAAAAATTACAAGAAATAACAAGAAAACTAAGGGGAAAAGCTAGAATTACAGATTCAGATTTAAAAGAAATGCTTAGAGAAGTAAAACTTGCACTCTTAGAAGCGGATGTTAATTACATGATTGTAAAAGAATTCATCAATACCATACAAGAAAAAGCATTAGGACAGGATGTACTGAAATCATTAACTCCTGGTCAACAAGTAATTAAAATTGTAAAAGATGAACTGATTGAATTACTTGGTGGAACAGAGAGCAAAATTAATTTTACACCAAATCCACCAACTATTATTATGTTGGTGGGGCTTCAAGGTTCAGGTAAAACAACAACAGCAGGCAAACTTGCAAATTTACTTAGAAAACAAGGAAAAAAACCTTTACTTGTTGCATGTGACGTATATAGACCAGCAGCTATTAAACAATTACAAGTCGTAGGAGGGCAATTAAATATACCTGTTTTTGCAAATGAAAATTCAAAAGATGTTGTAAGAATAGCAAAGCAGGCAGTAGACACAGCTATTAGTAAATTAAATGATGTTGTTATTCTAGATACTGCAGGAAGATTGCATATTGATGAAGAATTAATGGCAGAATTAAAAAATGTAAAATCAAATGTAAAACCACATGAAATTCTACTTGTTGTAGATTCTATGACAGGTCAAGATGCTGTAAACGTAGCTAAATCATTTAATGAAGAATTAGGTATAGACGGTGTAGTTCTAACAAAATTAGATGGTGATACACGTGGAGGTGCTGCGATATCAGTTAAAAAAATTACAGGACGACCAATTAAGTTTGCAGCGACTGGTGAAAAATTAAGCGATATTGAAGTATTTCACCCAGAAAGAATGGCATCAAGGATTTTAGGAATGGGAGATGTCCTTTCTATTATAGAAAAGGCAGAAGAATCATTTGATTTAGAAGAAGCTGAAAAATTAGAAAAGCAATTAAAAAAGAAAAAAGATTTAGATCTAGATGACTATTTAACACAGTTAAGACAAGTTAAAAAGATGGGTTCTTTTTCATCTATTTTAAAAATGATACCGGGTATGAATCAATTAAAAGATGTTCAAGTAGATGACAAAGAGTTTGTTAGAATTGAAGCAATTATTTCGTCTATGACAAAAGAGGAAAGGCAGAATCCTAAACTACTTAATGGAAATAGGCGATTAAGAATTGCGAAAGGAAGTGGAACTTCCGTTCAAGATGTTAATAAATTTATGAAATCATTTGAAATGACACAAAAAATGATCAAGAAAATACAAAATGAAAAAAATATGAAAAAAATGATGAAGAACATTAACCAAAGCGACCTAAAAGGTATGCTTAAACAATAATGCTTATAATTTTAAATATAACAATATTTCAGGAGGTGAAGTTACATGGTAAAAATAAGATTACAAAGACAAGGTGCTAAAAAAGCTCCATTCTATCACATTGTTGTAGCTGATTCAAGAAGCCCAAGAGATGGAAAAATTATTGAAAGAATTGGAACATATGATCCAATGACAGAACCATCTACAATTGTTCTAGATAAAGAAAAAGTTGAACAATGGATTAAAAATGGTGCAAAACCAACAGATACTGTAAAAGCTTTAATAGAAAAGGCAAAATAAAACTTCTAAAATAGGAGAATAAAAATGAAACAAGTACTAGAAAGTATAATAACACACTTAGTTGATAACAAAGAACAAGTATCTATCGAAGAACAAATAGATGGTGATAACATAATTTATAAAGTAACAGTAGCCCAAGAAGATATGGGAAGAGTAATTGGAAAACAAGGAAGAGTTGCAAAAGCAATTCGTACTCTTATGAAATCTTTAGGTTCTAAAGATAGAAAAAGAATTTCAATAGAATTTGTTGGATAGATAAAAGTAGAGGTAACATGAAACAAGAGTATTTTGAAATTGGTCAAATTGTAAATACATTTGGAATTAAAGGATTTGTAAAAGTAAAGCCATTTACAGATGATATGGAACGCTTTGAAGAATTAAAAACAATCTTAGTTGTAAAAAACAAAGAAATGATAGAGATGGAAATAGAAGAAGTGAAATATCAGCAATATGTGGTGTTACTAAAATTAAAAGGTATTGAAGATATTAATATGGCAGAAAAATATAAAGGATGCTATATTAAAATAAAAAGAGAAGATACTAGAAAACTTCCAAAAGATACATATTTTATTGCAGATTTGATAGGACTAAACGTATATACTGAAGACGGAAAATTACTTGGAAAAGTAGAAGATATTTATAATAATAAAAGTAGTGATATCTATGTTATCAAAGACGAACTTGGAAAACAAATATTATTACCAAGTACGAAAGAAATTATTAAACAAATTGATATTGAAAATGAAAAGATAATTGTTCATTTACTAGAAGGTCTGATTTAAAGCAATAGGAGGGACTCATGAAATTTGATGTGCTCACTCTATTTCCAGAGATGTTTACTCCATTACAGGAAAGCATCATAGGAAGAGCTATAAAAAATAACCAAATAGAGATTAACTTAATTAATATTAGGGACTTTTCAAAAAGTAAACATAAAAAAGTAGATGATACCCCATATGGTGGAGGAGCAGGAATGGTCATGAGACCAGATGTAGTTTATGATGCATACGAATCTGTCAAAGACGAAAATGCTAAAGTAATCTATATGTCTCCAAAGGGAAAAACATTAAATCAAGAGAAGGTAAGACAATTATCACAAGAAAAACATCTCATTGTTCTATGTGGACATTATGAGGGAATAGACCAAAGAGTTCTAGATGAAATTGTAGATGAGGAAATTTCGATTGGAGACTATGTATTAACAGGTGGAGAATTACCAGCAATGGTATTAATAGACACTGTTAGTAGATATGTAGAGGGAGTTTTAAGTGAAGATTCAACAACAGAAGAATCGTTTTCACAAGGCTTATTAGAATATCCTCAATATACAAGACCAGAAGAATTTAGAGGGAAAAGAGTGCCAGAAGTATTAATTTCTGGTCACCATCAAAATATAAAAAAGTGGCGAGAAGAACAAGCAATAGAATTAACTAAAAAAAATCGTCCAGATTTATTAAAAAAGTAAGTGCAAGTTTGTAAAACAAACCGATACACAATTTTAAGAAGGGAGGATATCATAATGGATATCATAAAATCAATTGAACACGAACAATTAAAAAGTAAAATTCCTGAATTAAAAATTGGTGATACAGTAAGAGTTCACCAAAGAATTAAAGAAGGAAATAGAGAAAGAATTCAAGTATTTGAAGGAATTATAATTAAAAAACAAGGTGGAGGAGTAAATGCAACATTTACAGTAAGAAGAATTTCTTATGGTGTTGGTGTAGAAAAAACTTTCTTAGTACATTCTCCATTGGTAGAAAAAGTAGAGCTAGTAAGAGTAGGTAAAGCAAGACGTGCAAAACTATATTACTTAAGAAATAGAATTGGTAAAGCTGCTAAAACAAAAGAAGATGTAGCAGCAAGAATCGAAAATAGAGAAATTTCATTAAAAGAAGAAATATCAGAAGAAGCACCTGTTGAATCTGCACCAGAAGAAGCTCCAGCAATTGAAACAGAAACACCAGTAGTTGAAGAAGTTGTTGATACAGTAAAAGAAGAAACAGTTGAAGAAAAAAAAGATAAATAGTAAAAAGAAAGCGGAGGCTCAAATTAATGAGCCTCCGCTTTTGACAGGAAGATTAGTATCAGTAGTATACCCTGTCGGCATAGAAAATATTCTTGAAGCGCCGACGGAGGTCTTTCACAACGCTGTGAAAATACTGCTTGATTCGCTGGAAGAAGGGCGGCTTTTCGTACAACTTGACGCTGCGGTAAAGCCAGTCCATGTTGATGGGCCCTTCACGGTACCAGTCCTTAGTGAGTTCAGCCAGAGACTTGTAGAGCTCTTCACGGGTTTCGAAACGCTGCCCATTCAACAAGCTCTTGCCGTTGAGGTCAAAGGCTTCCCAACCTTTGCGTTCATGGCTGAAAAGCATGGAAAGAATATGTCCACCAAGACCGGTATAGCTATCGTCGTTGTCACCTGCAACGAAACACTCGTAAGAACTGGAAATCTCTACGTGAGGGAAACGCGCAGGCAGTATTACCTGCTGACCCTTTACATCACAGACACCTTCCTGGTTGTTCATGCGATACACCCGAAAGGCGCGACGCTGACCAGCCTGATCGGTGAATACGACGGCCGGATTGACCTTTTTCGCCATCTCATAGACAGTTGGGTAACCAACTCCGAGAGGGTTAGAGATCTGTACGACATTGTCTTTCATCTTTTTATCTTCCTTTCAAAAGTAATATGCTTGGGGTCACATTTATTATTATAGCACACTTTTTGACAAAATGCAAAAAAGTAAAAAACACCATATTTTTTACCTTTTAGCCTAAATAAAAATTTTTTATTAATCATTTTTAGTTGCAATAGCATATTTCTTTAATTTTTCACAAGCTAAATAATTAATTGTTCCAGTAGAAAAGTTTCCATTCTCGTCTTTTTTTCCAGCAGGTACACCAGTTAAAATTTCAATTCCTTCTTCAATAGTAGTAATAGCATAAATATGAAATTTACCATTTTTTACAGCATCAACAACTTCAGTAGAAAGATTCAAATTACGAACATTTTGCTTAGGAATCATAACACCATGTGAACCATCTAAACCACGCATTTTACAAATTTGGAAGAAACCTTCTATTTTATCATTTACACCACCAATTGGTTGAATTTGCCCTTTCTGATTAACAGAGCCAGTAACAGCAATTGCTTGGTTAATTGGAATACCGGATAAACTTGATAAAATAGCATATAATTCTGTTGAAGAAGCACTATCTCCATCAACACCACTATATAATTGCTCAAAACAAATACTAGCAGTAAGGGAAAGAGGCATATCCTGTGCAAACATTTCACCAATATAAGCACCAAGAATTAAAACACCTTTTGAATGAGAAGATCCTGAAAGCTCAACTTCACGTTCAATATTAATAACACCGTTTTTTCCTGTATAAGTATTAGCAGTAAGTTTAACAGGTTTACCAAAGGTATAGTCACCAACATTCATAATAGTAAGACCATTAATTTGCCCAACTTCGTAACCAGAAGTATTAATTAATAAAGTGTCTTCTTTAATCATATCAACATAACGATCATCATATTTTTTTACTCTATCTGTTTTTTCTGCTAAAGCTTTTATAATATATTCCTCTGTGATAATTTTTGATTTAGCCATTTTAGCCCAAGTAGCTGCTTCTCCGATAATAAGAGATAAATCAGTAAAGCGAGTAGATAATTTCCCTTGATTATCAGCAAGTTTTGAAGCATATTCAACAACCCTTGCCATTGCAGTATTATCAAGAGGAAGTAATTCTTCATGATCACAATATCCCTTAACAAACTGTGCTAATTTATTAACATTTTCCTTTGTGTATGGAGCATCATCTGCAAATTCTACTTTAATTTTAAATAGTTTTTTGAAATCCGGATCCATAGCAAGTAATGTTTGATATATATTTTCATCACCAATCAAAATAACTTTTAAATCTAACGGAATTGGCTCAGGTTTTAAAGAAATCATAACCATAGAAGAACGAGGATCAGCAGCATTTTCAATTCCTAACTCTTTACTTCTTAAAACTTTTTTTAAAGATTCATAACATAAACTATTTGTTAATAAATCATTAGCTTGAAATACTAAATAACCACCATTAGCTAAATGTAATAAACCAGGTTTTAACATCGTAAAATCTGTTTTTAAAGCACCATAGTAATTTTCATATTCCAATTTACCAAAAATATTATGATAAGAATAATTAGTATCTGCAATAGCAGGGGCACCTTCTAATTTACTATTATCAACAAATAAATTAACACGATAATTTAACCAAGGCTTAACAAGTTCAGGCTTAGCTGATTGAGGACCTTGTGGCATTTTACTATCTGAATGGTCTTCTGCAACAAAACAAGAAATATTTTTTAAAATATCTTTTTTTACATCATCTAAAAATTTATTAATTTTCTTATGCCTTTTATATTTTGATTTAATTAAATTAATATGAGCATTAACTGTAAGAAGAGCAACATTAGATTGCCATTCTTGAATACGTTTATCAGCTTCTCTTTCAATAGCTTTAATTTCTCCAATAGCATCCATAATATGCTGTTGCACGATAGCAGATTTATCTTCATATTCTTTTTTTGTATCTTCATCTAATCTATCAAATTCTTCCTCAGCAATAGTTTTACCATTTAGAACAGGCATCATATAAATACCATTTTGAGCAGATCTTACTTGGAAACCATATTCAGCAGATTTTTGATTCAATTTTTCCATTAATAGATTTCGCTTTTCCTCAAATTCTTGCCTAATCAAAGTCTTTTGCTTTTCAAACTCTTCATTTCCAAATGTATTTTTTATATCAACTTTTATGTCATTAATAAAAGTATTCATTTCTAATTCAAACTCTTTTCCTTGACCAGCAGGAAGAGAAACAGCGACTGGTTCATTAGGATTATCAAAATTATAAATATAACACCAATCACTTGGAACCTTTTTCTTTTTAGAAATAACGCTAAGGTAATTTTTGGTATAGGCAGTTTTTCCAACACCATAAGGACCTTCAATATATACATTATATCCATTAATATCCACGGCTAAACCAAACTCAAGAGCTTTTATACCACGATCTTGACCAATACCAGTATGGATAGGTTCTAATTCATCAGTTGTTTTAAAGTTGAATATTTTTGGGTCACAAGTAACACGTAAATCCTTATAACTTAATTCATTTTTGTTTTTCATTTGTTCCTCCTTGATATGTAACACTAATATCTTTTTTCATTAAAATAGCATTGTCCGTATTATTATAATACTTTTTTCTTAAACCTATTCGTTCAAAAGAAAATTTTTCATATAAATGAATAGCAGGCAAATTATTCTCATTTACTTCTAATAAAATAGTAGAACAATTTGAATTATAAGCAATTTGAATTAATTCTGAAAGTAGAGAAGAAGCAATTCCTTGATTGCGTTTATCCTTTCTTATAACAATATTCATAATTTCAGCTTCATCTAATATAATCTTAATTCCAGCAAACCCAACAATTTCACCACAAAGTTTAGCAACCAAATACTTTGAATTTTCATGTTGCAATTCCTCTTGCAAAATTTCAATTCTCCAAAATTCGTCAAAAGAATTATAAAATTCATCTTTAATAGCTAAAACATCATCTAAACTCATTATAGAAATCTCAATATTCATTTAATAAAAATCCTCTTATGAAAGTCTAAAAAAATAGTATAAATTATTATAATTCATACTATTTTATTATATATAAATCAACAATATTTGTAAACAAGAAAAATATTACAATATTGTTACAAAAATATTACAAAATTATACAATTATTTATCTTTTTCATCTAATGCTTGCTCAGCTTGTGATTTACGAAGGTATAAAGGAGAAAGTATATGTGAATTTCCAAAATCTCCATTTAAAAATTTCTTGTGACCAGAAACAGCAATATTAACACTATTTGCCATATTCTGCTCATCAGTAGAAAACCATAAAATATCAAAACTCACTTCGTTTTTTATTTTTTCCTTATAAATAGATGAACCATCTCCAACAAAAACAATATTCTTAAATTGATTTTCGAAAGTAAGAATAGTTGTATTAATAGTAGAAATAATAGTTTCAATATTATCTGCCATTAAATCCATAATCGGATTTAAGCAATCATTATAGTAGCGATATAAACCACAATATACGTTATTATTTTTAGCATCAATCAAAGAACAATATAATGTATTAGATAATTGAATAGAGGGAATAGAATCATATATCATGTTATAAGCTAAGCCTTCTAAAGAACTAACACCAACTACAGGAATATTTTTAGAATCAGAAAAAGCCTTTACAGTAGCAATTCCAATACGAACACCTGTAAAAGAACCAGGTCCTACACAACAAGCTAATAAATCAATATTATTTAAGTTAAGATTAGTAGATTGAAACGCCTCATCTATCATTGGCATCAACTTAACAGAATGTGTTTTTTCATCATCACTGTGTAATTCTATAATTTTTTTATCATCCTCTGTTATTGCAACACTGCAAACTTTAGAAGATGTATCAATGGCTAATATTTTCAAAATTATTTAACTCCTTTTTAATTAAAAATTATTTCTTATCAATAATTAACTCTCTATATTCAACATTTTCATCATTTTTATGGAAAGTTATTTTTGTATAATGAGCAGGTAAAATAGATTCAATCATTTCTCCCCATTCAATAAGACAGATACCATTATCAAAATATTCTTCTCCACCCATTGCATAAAATTCATCAATATCTGATAAACGATAAACATCAAAATGATAAATATGAATATCTTGTTTAGAATACTCATTTACAATAGTAAAAGTAGGACTGGAAATTTCATTTTCAAGGCCAAAGTATTCTAAAACACCTTGCACAAATTTAGTTTTGCCAGAACCTAGTTCACCAGATAGAACAACAATATCACCCTTTTTT
Organism: uncultured Clostridia bacterium; assembly: GCA_947631745.1. Taxonomy (GTDB): domain Bacteria; phylum Bacillota; class Clostridia; order TANB77; family CAG-508; genus CALXVA01. The sequence goes on along the minus strand of CANRMM010000012.1, from coordinate 1,146 downwards.
AAATTAGAAGCAAAGTTTTTAGCAAATTGGATAGTATCTTGTTCACTTTTTGAAATATAGGTATGCATAAAATCAACCTCCATAAAATCCATATTATTTTACAACAAATGGAACCTTTTGTAAAGCTTGTCAAGTGAAAAGCTTAAGCAATAAAATAAAAAGCAATTGACATATAAAAATAGAGAAGGTATAATAAAAAACATATAATAGAAAAAATAAGGAAGAAAAAAAGTGAAAGCTATTGTTAATAAAACTATAGAAGGAATAAAGAAAAATTATATGACATTAAATATTTTAGTATTAGGGATGATTACTTATATTGCATTTTATCCACTAATATCTAGCTTAATACAAAAGGTTATTCCACAGTTTGGTAAATGTACATACCTAGCAACAACAGGAAAACCTTGTCCTTTATGTGGAGGAACTAGATACTTTGCTAACATATTTGAAGCATTTCAACATATAGATTATTTATGGCATCCATTTGGTTTTATGGCAATTATACTTTTCTTGGAATTTATTTTCCGTATCAAGAATATAATAGATTTAAAAAGAGAAAAGGACTGTACTAGAACAATTAAAATAGATACAGTTACAAGCACATTAATAGTAATAGCATTTTTTACATATGAAATTTTATTTTTTATCATTAATTAAAAAAATATTGACAAAAAAAGTCGAATTAACTATAATGTTCATAGTTAAATAATAAAAGGAGGTATATTATGGGAGTAGCTTCATTAGTATTAGGTATTGTATCAATCGTTTTTGGATTTGTTCCATTCTGTGGAGCAATAGCTTTAATACCAGCAATCATTGGATTAATATTAGGAATCGTAGATGCCGTTAAGAAAAGCAAAGCTCAAGAACCAAAAGGAATGGCAATCGCAGGGATTGTTTTAAGTGCAATCGCCATCGTCATTATTTGTTGGTGGGTATTTGTAGTTATTGCAACAGCTGCAACAGCATAAGAACAATATTGGACTAAAAAAATATGTAAAATAATCAAAAAAGAAGCAATCTTAAAAGACTGTTTCTTTTTTTGGTAAGGTTTTCCATATATAAACCAGTAAAAAAGAGTAAAAATTTTTCGCAATAAAAAAAGAAGAAAAAACAAGAAAAACATCAACTTATGTGATAAAA